>JAMDBV010000048.1 GCA_023487965.1 Patescibacteria group bacterium | reverse complement strand
TTCTGACTTCTTTGATTCTCTCCAGAACAATAAAGCTCAACAATTCAAGGAAAAATATCGCAAATATGACGTTATTGTGATGGACGACGTCCAATTCTTCTCAAGCAAACAAAAATTCCAAGAAGAGTTCTTCCATTTGTTCAATACTTTTTATGACACATCGAGACAGCTGGTCTTCTCGGCTGACCGCCATCCGAACATAATTCCGGACCTTGAGGACAGGATACGTAGCCGCTTCAATCAGGGCATGATTGTCGACATTTCCGAATTGGACAAGGAATCGCGCATGGCGATCATAAGAGCAAAGTGTGTGCCGCACAACATAAGTCTTTCGGATGAGATTGTAGATTTCCTGGCCGAAGAGATCGAGGATAATATCAGAGAAAACGAGGTCAAAAATATCCTGAAAAACAGCGTAAAGCCCAAGAAGATGCTTTCGGTCAAAGAGGTGGTAAAAACCGTATGTGACTTTTATAATATAGAGGAAGAAAACGTCTATAGTAAAACCCGTCGTAAGGAGATTGTTAAACCGAGACAGGTCATAATGTACCTTTTGAGGGAAGATTATAATATATCATTTCCATCAATAGGGGACAGGCTCGGGGGAAGAGACCATACAACGATCATCCATTCATATGAAAAAATTAAGGGGGAGTTGAAGAGCGACAATTTATTATCACAAGAGATAGCGCAATTGAGGACAATGCTTTGATGTGAATAAGTTGTGGGAAAGTGTTTGGTAACTGTGGGATGAAAACTTGATAATTATTTAAGTCGGAGTTCCGGTAAGATTGTATTCGAGAAGTATTCACAACATTCAAAAATAGGGAGTTGTTAAAAATGTTTATAAATATGGATAAAACCGAGTTATCAACATATTAACCGACATAATAATAAAAAGGGATTAAAAAATTAATTAATAACTATTATGAAACTGGAGGTAAATTTTTCTGAGTTCAAAAAAATCGTTATGCTCGCTGAGCATCTCGCGGGCAAACATATGACCTTGCCGGTACTCTCTTGTTTTCTCTTTGTTGTGAAAAAGAACGTTCTTATGATCCGTGCCACAAATCTTGATATGGGCATTGACGCTTATATTCCCGCCAAGGCGGACACCGAGGCAAGTTTTGCTGTACCCGCCTCCGTACTCGCCGCTTTCTTGTCACAAATAGGCGATTTTGATGGCGTAGTTAGACTCGAGGAGGTTTCTCAAAATATCCAGATTAGTGCCGCCAAGTCAAAAGGTGTTATAAAAACCGTTCCCGGTGAGGATTTTCCGGACATACCACAAGTCGCAGATGGGCAAAGTGTGTCTCTGACCTCACACATTCTCGCAAAAGGTCTAAAATCCGTATGGTACAGCGCGTCAGTTTCCAGTGTTAAACCGGAACTGTCGAGTGTATATGTATATACAAGTGATAACAAGTTATATTTTGTATCGACCGACTCGTTTCGTTTGGCCGAAAAGGCGATCTCTTTGCCGTCCAATACCAAGGTCGCCGATCTGCTTATACCATTCAAGAATATTTCCGACATAACAAGGGTATTGGAAAGTTTTGACGCAAATTTCGAGCTCAGGACAAGCAAAAATCTCATGTCCCTAGAAATACCAAACAAGATAAGACTCGTGTCTCGGGTTATAGACGGTGTTTTCCCTGACTATAAACAAATTGTCCCCAAGACAAGCATGACTGAAGTGGTTGTACTCAAGCAAGACTTGTTGAATGCGTTGAAAATATCAAATGTATTTTCCGATAAATTCAATCAAGTACATTTCCTGATCGATCCAAAGGCTAAGTTGTTCGAAATCCAGACCAAAAACAACGATATTGGCGAAAACAAGACAAATATCGATGGTGCAATAACAGGGGAAAAGATCGAGATAAACTTCAATTACAAATACATTATCGACTGTTTCCAGTCGATTGACTCAGACAGCATGTCTCTGCAATTGGGAGGAATGAATCGTCCAATGGTTATCCGGCCGATTTCCGGCGACCAATCATTCATGTATCTCATCATGCCGATGAATAGGTAATATGTTCAATATAGGCCAATTTTTGGCGAGGATAAGCGATAGCAGGGCCAAAGATATATTGTTGCGAGAAAATGTCAGGCAAACTATAAACAAAGTCGCAGGCACGGACCTGCCAAACAATTCCATATCGATCAAAAGCGGGATTATTTACCTTTCAGGCATTGGTTATGCGGTAAGATCCGAAATTTATATAAAGAAGACGAATATAATAAAGACCATAAAAGATCTGCACGGTACCGTTATAAAAGATATACGATAATGATTGTGTTGTCGGTATATGTCGCGTCTAATTTGTTATGCCGAATTGAACGAGCGCCTGCGCTTTGTTGAAGGCGCTGTCATATACAATGATCGAAAGGGTGTTGCTTGCGTTGTCCAAGTTGCCGATGTCGTTTGGTATAAAACCGAAATCAAGAGGGTTCGTGGTATTTGACAGGACAAATTTGCCGTTGACATAGACATCGGTCTTTTGTATCGGGTATGTCGACTTGGCGCCGATCTTTATGGCTAATGGTTGCTTTGGATCGATAATCGAGGCGTTCGCGGGTGTGATTATATTTATCACAGGTATTTTGTCTGGCATGTGAACGTCATCCGTTTCCTTTGGGATCTCGAAGCTTGTTGTCTCCATGAATGATGGATTGGCCAATTTGTATTGATCGAACCATGCCCGAACACCATATTCCCAATTGGAATATTGCGGATCATTCTCCGGGTGTTCCGGCGCAGGGCCGGTGGGGTCATTCTTATCGACCCATTTTAGTATGTTGTGTACGCTATTGAATATAACCTCATCCTTTGTTTCTTCCGGCGTATACTCCGTTGCCACCTTTCCAGAGACTCTATCTTTCCAATACGAGAGGCCGCCCTGCCATATGCCACGGAATGTAGGTTTCGAGTTTTCCGGAATGGGTTGAGGTGCTTGGAAATTCTCGGCCGGAAAATTTTTTGCTACCTGTGCCATATAGGCACCCCAGAGGGGGGTAATTATAAGACCGGCCACATTGTGCTGCATGGGAGTGTTATCGCTGTTGCCGGCCCAGGCGCCGACGACAAGGTTCGGGGTATAACCTACGGTCCATACGTCGCGGTAATCATTGGTAGTACCGGTTTTTATGGCCACTTGACGACCGACACTATCCGCTATCGGCTTCAGACTATTCATGCGAACTTTGTTGTCGGATAGGACGTCGGATATCTGTCTAGCTATATTCGGATCGATAATCTGTATAGGGCTGGTTGTCGCATTCTCGAGCAAGTTGTCATCCTTGTCATATACTTGCAAAACAGTGCGCCACGGATTTTTGATACCATCGTTGGCGAACACACCGTATGCCCCGACTAAGTCTATGAGACGTACCTCGCCACCTCCAAGCACCAACGTCAGCCCGTAACGGTTTGGGTCATTCAACGTCGTAATGCCAAGATCGGTGGCAGTCTTTATCGAATCCTTTATGCCCGCCAAGTATAGAGTTTTGACCGCTGGAATGTTCCTCGACTGGGCTAGAGCGAAACGCATAGTCATCGGCCCTTCGAAGACATTGTCATATTCGCCTGGGGTATAACAAATTTTATCAGGATTGTCGTTGGGATTTATCGTCTTGCCGTCGGGTGTGCACTGCGTCGAGAATTGAGTTTTTGTGTCAAAAATGGCGGTTTCCGTCGTGTATCCCTTTTCAAACGCTGTTGCGTAGACGAAGGGTTTGAACGTGGAACCTGGTTGGCGTAGACCTAGAGCAACGTTGTAATTGCCGTCAATCGAAGGATCAAAATAATCGCGTGAACCCATCAACGCCAAAACGTCGCCGGTTTTCGGGTCTATCGCTACCATTGCGGTATTGCTGGCATTGAAGTTTGAGGATAGAGTCGGAGCAAATTTTGCCACGGTACTCTCCATCTTTTGTTGCATATCGAAATCCAAAGTTGTGATCACACGCAAACCGCCGTT
>JAMDBV010000018.1 GCA_023487965.1 Patescibacteria group bacterium | reverse complement strand
CCAGACACTCTCCGTACCGAGGCCGTTGCATGCCTCGCAGGCGCCATAGGGCGAATTGAATGAGAAAAGTCTCGGTTCAACTTCCGGATACGAAAAGCCGTCATACGGGCACATAAATTTGACCGACATCAGCGTTTCATTTCCGCCCGGATAAATGATCTTGATAAGACCGTCGGCTTCGGCGATAGCGCGTTCGAGGGCCTCTGACAATCGTTCACGCGCATTGTCCGCCTGCTTTTTGTCCTTGAATTCGCCCAGGAATATTTCATCGACCAATATATCTATATCGTGCTTTTTGTTTTTCTCCAGAATGATCTGCTCACGCAGTTTGTATTCCTTGCCATCGATGCGCGCCTTTTCATAACCCTTGCCGAGCATATCGTATAGCATTTGGTAGTATTCGCCTTTGCGACCGACAACAACCGGCGCGTACACGGCCAGTCTGGCATTGTCGATGCTTACGCCAAATACTTTTTTGGCTTTGCTCGTTCGTTCATTTAAGGATTTCAATATCGTCTCGAGTATTTCCTCCTTGGAGACTCTATGTATTTCTCTGCCACAGACGAGGCAATACGGCTTGCCCACACGGGCGAAGAGTACGCGCAGATAGTCGTATATTTCGGTGATGGTCGCGATGGTCGAACGCGGATTGTTTGAACGTGATTTCTGATCGATGGCGATGGCCGGCGAAAGACCGATTATCTCGTCAACGTCCGGTTTTTGCATCCGGTGCAAGAATTGGCGAGCGTACGCGGAGAGCGATTCGACATAACGCCTCTGTCCCTCGGCAAATATTGTGTCGAATGCTAGCGATGATTTGCCGGAGCCGGATAGTCCGGTAATGGCTATCATCTTGTTACGCGGCATTTCTACAGTTATGTTTTTGAGATTGTGGGCACGAGCGCCACGAACAACGATCTTCTCATCGCTTCCGTTATTGCTCGCTCCGCCCGTTTTCACTTGTCCCTTTTTCGGCATAGTGGACGGATTTTAGCACAAAATCTTGATTTTGAATAGATTTACTTCGCCATCGCGCGCACTTCCGCCACGATCTGATCCAACGATACCGCCGCCTTGACCAGGAATTTTTGAACGCCCATGATTTTCGCTTTTTCGATATCGCTCGGTTTCGAGAGATTGGAAAGGATCATGACGGGTACATTCTTGAGGCGGCCGTCCTGTCTGACCATCTGCAAAATATCAAAGCCGCTCATTCCCGGAAGCATAAGATCGAGAACAATAATATCCGGAATGACATTTTTCAGTTCAGCCATGGCCTCGTCACCATTCTTGGCATGAAATAACTGAAAACCCGATGATATAAATTTCTTGGACAAGATATTTCCGATCAATTTGTCATCCTCAACCCAAAAGACTTTTTTGCCGGTATTCGCACCTTCCGGCGATGCGCCTTTTATCTCATGACCGAAATGTCGATTGATGCGCGAGATAATATCCGGAATATTGGCATGCATCGCAACGATGAACTCGGTCACGCTATTGTGAGGCACGCGTTTCATATTGATCGGTATGCCCTGCACCGACATCAGAAACAAAGGAATCCTCGCGAGCATCGGTTCATTACCCTTTTCGGTCAAAATATCGTAGCTGTCACTGCCGGGAACTGAAATATCCAGGATGACCAGATGCGGCATATTGTCATACACGGCCTTCATACCCTCGATGCCATTCTTAACCAGAATGACTTCGTATCCGGCATCACGTACCGCGGCGGCGAGCTGCTCACCAAATGCTCCATCACCGATGATGATCAAGATTTTTTCTTTCTTTTGTGGAGCGGCCGCTGATAGCGAGATTGGAGCCATGATACAATTCTACTATAAAGCGCGCACAAAGCACGTCATATGTGGACAATAAATATTTACTTTTTTCATTTTACTGTCTTTTTTCGCGAAGAGATACCGGCTTTCTCTTTGAGCAATACGATTTCATCGCGCAATATCGCCGCCGTTTCGAAATCCAAAACTTTGACGGCTTCAACCATTTCCTCTTCCTTGATAGTGATTATTGTCTTCACATCATTCTTACTATTGATGTCGAGCGTTGCCAATTCATGCACAGTCTTGTCATGATCCTTCCTGAGTTGTTCTGTAATATCATGGATCTGCTTTTTGATTGTTTGCGGTTTGATATTGTGCTTTTCATTGTAAGCCATCTGTATTTTGCGTCTGCGCTCGGTCTCGCCGATCGAATTTCTGAGAGCCGCCGTCATATGATCCGCGTACAAAATGACCCTACCGGCGACATTCCTGGCGGCTCGACCGATAGTCTGTATAAGGGCGGTTTCGGATCTCAAGAAACCTTCCTTGTCGGCGTCCAAAATACCGACCAATGACACTTCCGGAAGATCCAGTCCTTCGCGCAATAGGTTGACACCGATCAAAATATCGTATTTGCCTTTGCGAAAATCAGTCAACGTCGTGATGCGATCAATCGTCTTCACATCACTGTGAATGTACGCGGCTTTGTAGAGTTTTTCTTTCAGATATTCGGAGAGATCTTCAGCCATTTTCTTGGTCAATGTCGTCGCCATGACTCTGTCACCGGATTTGACCGTTTTTTCGGCTTCGGCGATGAAGTCTGCTATCTGACCGCCATAATCATGACTCTGATTGACCGGCCTTACAATAATCTCTGGATCGACCAAACCTGTGGGCCGTATCACCTGTTCCACGATCTGTTTGCTATTCTGTCTTTCATATTCCGCCGGTGTCGCCGATGTATATATGACATTACCGACGCGTTCTTCGAATTCATCGAAACGCAACGGTCGATTATCTTTGGCAGACGGCAATCGGAAACCGTGTTCTACCAATGTATCTTTGCGAGACGCATCACCGGCGAACATTCCGCGGAGCTGCGGTACGGTAACATGAGATTCGTCGATAACGGTGAGAAAATCCGCCCTACCATTCCGGTCATGAGGAAAATATGACAGCAACGTGTCCGGCGGCTCACCGGGCATCTTGCCGGAAAAGTGCCTCGAATAATTTTCAATGCCGTTGGTATAGCCGATCTCGCGAATCATCGAAAGATCGTATCTCACTCGGCGCTTCAGACGTTCTGCCTCCAGAACTTTGCCTTGCTTTTCGAGATTGGCGAGTTGAGCCTTCAATTCGGCGTCAATTGTCTTCAGGGCATTCTTGGCCTGATCGTCATTACTTATAAAATGTTTGGCCGGAAATATGTATATGATCTCTTTCTCGCCACGTACCGCTCGAGATATATGATCGATTTCCGATATCGTCGCTATTTCATCACCTTTGAATGTGATGCGGAAAATTGTCTTCTCATTCACGGGCATGATTTCGAGAGCGTTTCCGATGGCACGAAATGTACCGGAATTGAGATCGGCATTGGTCCTTTCGAAATGAATACTGATCAATTTGCGCAGTAGCTCGGCACGCGATATCCGCATGCCGGTCGCGATCTTGATATTGACCTTTTCGTATTCCTCCGGACTGCCGAGGCCGTATATGCACGAAACTGACGCGACGATAATGACGTCTTTGCGCGTGAGCAGGGCCTGGGTCGAAGCGTGACGAAGTCGCTCGATCTCTTCGTTTATCATGGCCTCCTTTTCTATGTATGTGTCGGTTGCCGGAATGTATGCTTCCGGTTGATAGAAATCATAGTAAGAGACGAAATAGTGCACGGCATTGTCAGGGAAAAATTCTTTGTATTCTTGCGCCAATTGGGCGGCTAGCGTTTTGTTATGCGCGATGACGAGCGTCGGCTTGTTATAGGCGGCAATAACGTTGGCCATAGTAAAAGTCTTGCCGGAGCCTGTGACACCGAGAAGTGTTTGTTTATCGTCGCCACGGCGCAAACCATCTAGCAATGCTTGGATTGCTTTGGGTTGGTCTCCGGCTGGTTTATATTTAGATGCGAGTTTGAATGCTTTTTTTGATTTCATATATATAAATATCGTACAGTCATTATGACAATTAATCACAATTGCGGCATCTTGACAAGTCTTTTGTTATGCGGCAGTATATCACCAGAACCTCACAACCATGAACGCTGGGAAATCCAGCATAGACAGAAAGCTGAACCATGAA
>JAMDBV010000019.1 GCA_023487965.1 Patescibacteria group bacterium | reverse complement strand
AAACTATTAAGACGAGCTTGGTGCGCTTTCATCTCACCTTCAAATTGATCCACATCGACATCAACCTGATCGATAGATGCAATGCGTTTCGTCTCTTCGATTGGAAAACCGAACGACGAATAAAGCATAAATGCTTCGGCACCGGATATTGCTCTCTTTTCTGTTTTTGCGCGTTTAATAATGCGCGCTACCTCCATATCTCCACTGTGAAGTAATTGTGTGAATTTTCCAGTCTCATTCCGTATGATCTCAATAATATTATCGAGTGATCCGTGTATTCTTGGATATGCGTCGCGATATATCTTATCAAATTCGTATGCCAATTTTGATAGATCTACGATTTGAAGATCGAGATTTCGCCGTGCCCGGATCGCTCGTCTTAATAGTTTTCTCAATACGTATCCTCTGTCAGTGTTTGATGGAATAACACCGTCACTTATGAGAAATACTGACGCCCTGATATGGTCGGCAATTATTCTAGCCGACCTTTCATCGTACTTATTTGATTTACTTTTTATAAATTCAAAAACTGGTTTGAGCAGATCCGTATCATAAATATTATTCACTCCCTGCATGACCATCGTCAGCCTCTCCAATCCTGCACCTGTATCAACAGAGGGTGCCGGCAAAGTGCCAACAATTTTGCCTACGGTCTTCTCATATTGCATGAAGACATCATTCCAGACTTCAACAATATCTCTTTTCGCATCCGCATCCATATATTCATCTCTCGTTATAGTCCTACCACCCAATTTACCAGAAACATCAAAGAACATTTCCGAGTCAGGACCGCAAGGACCATTGTCCCCCGCCTGCCACCAATTGTTTTCGGCCGGCATATAGAAGATACGGCCTTTTTCGCCTCTATCTGTATCACCACCAGCATCTATGTTATTTTCCTTGAATATGTCCGACCAAATCTTAGCCGCTTCATTATCTCGCGGAGCATTATCATCACCCGCAAAGACCGTAACATATAGACGGCTCGCATCAAGACCAAGTCCTTCTTCCTTATTTGTTAGAAATTCATAGCTCCACCGTATCGCCTCCTTCTTGAAATAATCGCCGAGTGACCAATTGCCAAGCATTTCAAAAAAAGTTGCATGTGTTGCATCGCCAACATCATCGATATCAACGGTGCGCAAGCACTTCTGGACATCTGCGAGACGTTTGCCCAGAGGATGTGTCTTGCCGAGAAGGTATGGAATGAGGGGTTGCATTCCGGCCGTGTTGAAAAGTGTCGGATTTGTAATACCCTTTTCATCGCTTGTCACAAGAGAGGCTGATTCGATAACCTTATGTCCCCTCTTTTCAAAAAAGGCCAGGAATCGCCTGCGGATTTCATCAGATTTCATGAAACGATTCTATCACTTTTTCGTCAATTTTTCGAGCTCATCGATATCACGCTCGATTTCGCGCAAGCCGTTTCGGAAGAAATCCGGCTTCGATACATCTATGCCTATGTCCAGCAAAATCTTCTCCGGTGATTTACTACCGCCCGCTGAAAGGAATTGCTCTATTTTTTGCCAGAATGATTTATCGGCTTTATAACGATTCAATAATGCTTTTGACACCAATTGTCCGTATGCATATGTATAGACATAGAAGAATTTTCTGATATGACTCCATTGAACGAACATATATCCATCATCAGGATCCAAACCAAATACCGGACCCAGATATGCCTTCATGTTTTTGTTGTGCAAGGCAGCTATTTCATTCTTGGAAAGATAACCTTTGCTCCTTATCGCTTCATGCATATCTTTTTCGAAATTGAAGCACGCTATTTGCCTGAATATCGTGGCGATATCGTCATTGATCTTGTCATGCAATACAATGATTTTCTCTTTATCACTCAACTTTTCATATACCGCCTCCAAGGCAATCGATTCGAAGAGAGTACTCGCCGTCTCCGCCAGCGATGTCGAATAATTCACATATATCGGTCCCTGTTTTTGCGACAATTCTGTATGAAATGCATGACCCAATTCATGCGCTACAGTCGTAAATGCATTCAGATTGTCGGTGTGATTGAGCAAAATGAATGTTGGATTATTGTATGCTCCACTGCAATATGCTCCGCCATGTTTACCGCGTTTCGGAAACACATCTATCTGACCATTTTCGATATATTGTTCCATGAATCTTCGATATCTTGCATCGAGGCCGCCGAAGACATCTTTGAGACTCTCGACACTGTCGTCAAAGCGAAACTTGCGTGACACTGTACCGATCTTCGCGGAACGATCACCGTATCCCAACTTCTTTAGCTTTAGCAATTTTGCCTTCAATTTGTAAAACCTGTGAGCGATCGCAAAATTGTCAGTCACAACCTTTACCAAACCATTTACAACATTCGGATTATTTCTGTATGCATGTACAGTCGCATCACATGCATTGCCAAACTTGCGCAGTTCATCGTCTATCTTTTTATTCGTAACTATTGCATTGATTTCGGCTTCGGCCATGTCCGCCACTTTCATGAGCGTCGCATTGAGACTCTTCTGCAATTTATTCCGGTCTCTTGTATTTTTCTGCACTTGAACAAGCGAAAAGGCTTCCGCTACGGGTATTTTCTTACCCTTCCATGGCACAAGTTTGGCATTGATCGCCTTCTCCGTGGCATGAACCCACATCTCATATGCCGGCAATGATTTTGCGGACAACACCTTCTCCTCACCGACGGTGAGCATATGGTCATAATCATCGAACATCCTTTCCAAGTAAACGACAAAATGCGCGAATTTATCATTTCCGATAATAGCTTGCCGACGCGCTTTGTCACATTTACCAAGCGCAATCGTGAAAAATGCCATTTCACCCTCTATCTTATTTTGTCTTGCTGACAGTGATTGCAATCTGGCGGATATATTTGTATCTGATGAGTCGAGATGATTGCTGTATACCATATATCGTAGCGGCTTCGGCAATGCGTCGGCTTCCAGTTTCTCATACCAATTCAGGGCCTCAAGGAGAGTGTTATCGTCTTTTACAAATGCGTGATCGTCCCTATCGTACTTCGCGACAAATTCCACATGCTCCTTTTCGATCCTTTGCATATCAGCTTCAATATTTGGATCGTCTATAGAATCGTACAATAAGCCAAGATTCCAATCTGTCTTGTTGCGCTTTTTATTCATGGGCATATTTAAGCATAACTCTTCAAAATCTGAAAATCCTTTTTCAATGTCTCCCTCATGCCACCATTATAGAGTGCTGCCGCTGGGTGATATAGCGTCACAATATCGATATCGCCATAACTAGTATTTGCCTTGAATGATTTGCCGTGAATTTTGCTTATGGCGTCTAATTCTAGGTCGAGATCAAAATGACGCATGATATATGCCATGCTATAACGGCCGAGCGTGGCAATGACTTTGGGTTGTATGATATCGATCTGACGATCGAGAAATGGAGCATAGAGTTCGATCTCATTTGGTGTCGGATCGCGATTTTCCGGCGGACGATCTTTCACGATATTCGTGATATAGACTTGCTCGCGTTTGAGACCGATAGACTCTATGAGTTCTGTCAGGAATTTGCCCGCGGCTCCGCAAAATGGTCTGCCCGTCAGCGCCTCATTCTTGCCGGGCGCTTCGCCGACGAATAGGATCCTTGCATCATGACTTCCCTCACCTATGACAGGAAAATAATTATTGCTAGTTCTATATTCAAAAAGTGGCGATTCCTTGAAAACAAACAATTCATCGCGTATATGCCTCATCGCGTCGTGCTTATTCATAGGTAAATGGTAGCATATTTTTTATTTGACCAGCATTCGATTATATGCTAGTCTTGCTTCAGATATGAAGAACCCTGACGTCTTGGTCTTTGATTTTGACGGTACACTCAGTGACAGCATACCTTCGGCGTACAGTGCAATCTGCGCGGTCTTTGACGCGCACGAACTGCCCCACCCCCTTCTTGAGGAGGTCATTGAGCATTTGGCACCACCATTCGTTGATTTCTACTACAAACGCGGGGTGCCAAGGTTATTTTCTCCAGAGAAAATATGGGAGATATACAAACCGTTGGCCAATCACGGTGGCGCAAGATTGTTTGGAGACGCAGTCCCGACACTCTCCAGCTTCAGACGGCTCGGACACCGACTAGCGCTGGTCACAAGCCAGACACGCAGTGTGATTGCACCACTTCTCGAATCTCCCGGTATAGCTGGATTATTTGACCGCATCGAAACCGATGCGATGCCAAAACATCCACACCTAGTGGCGGTACGGGATTATTTCGAAAACGGAGGATCGACCGCAACG
>JAMDBV010000054.1:20452-21144 GCA_023487965.1 Patescibacteria group bacterium | reverse complement strand
CGACGGTTCATTTATCCTACACCCCGCACTGATCAGTACTTTGTCCAATTCATCAAGCGACATACTTACCTTCTGTTCAAATTCCACCCTTCTTACTCCATTGTCGCTCGTATCATCACCGACAGAAATCTTCAGTACGAGAAGGACGCCGGTATTCGACTGCCTAGTGCGCACCGAAATCTTGCGACTGTCGTTTACCAACTCCTCAAATTCGGTTCGACGTTCATCCGGTAATACCGACGCGACCTCCTTGGCAAATGTCGCCAGGTCAGCCGGAGGATTGAAATAATGATTCAATTGCTTCTCCTGCGAAAGTAATTTCACGCCCTTAACATGCTTCAACAAATCATGTTTGAGCTTCTTAGCTCTTTCGGCAGTACCTAGCAGACTCTTCACTTCGACTTCATAATTCTTGGCCATGGTATTTTGTATTTGTAGTATAATACCAAGAAAGAGCGAGATAAAGGAGTTTCAATATTAGACATCATTTTTCACAAAATATCCATGAAATGCTTCATCATTGCCGCGTTGTCGGCTGACGGTTATATCGCACGGGACGAACATCATCCGGCTTTTTGGACGAGCAAAGAGGACAAAAAGCGCTTCGTAGAGCTCACCAAGCGTGCCGGTGTCGTCATTATGGGTTCGACTACATATACGACCATAGCGAGACCACTAAAAGATCATGTAAA
>JAMDBV010000054.1:0-20442 GCA_023487965.1 Patescibacteria group bacterium | reverse complement strand
GCCACACCAACTTCTCGCAAAACTCGAGAGCCGCGGTTTTGGCGAAGCGGCCATATGTGGCGGTTCGCACGTTTATACCATGTTCATGAAAGCCGGTGTCGTAGACAAATTATATTTGACGGTCGAGCCGATCGTATTTGGCCAAGGCATTCGCCTATTCAATGAATCTCTCGACAATTATCATTTGAAGCTTATCAGTACCCAGCAAGCCGAAAGCGGAGCTTTGCTCCTGGAATACAGTGTTGACTATTCCGGTTCAGCAAAAACCGAGACTGGGACATTCGAAGTCAAAACCAATATCTAAATTACCGACTGTGTCATCCCCGCGAAGGCGGGGATCCGCTCATAGCAATAATCCTTGATTTATTACTCGCCGGACCTGGATCCTCGCCTTCGCGAGGATGACACGCAAGAATGCGATGATACCAAAATAGATCACAATTAAGACACAATAAATCCAAATATTTCGGATTTGTAGTTTTATTAGAAATTAGTAATAGGTAAATTAGAAATTACTTCACATCCACACCCATCTGTCTCGCGGTACCTGCGACAATCTTCATGGCCGCTTCCACATCACCAGCATTCAAGTCCGGCATTTTCTTCTCGGCGATTTCTTTGACTTGAGCTTTGCTAAGCGTACCGACTTTGCTCGTATTCGGTTTGCCCGAACCCTTCTCCTTGCCCAGAGCTTTGAGTATAAGGCTCGATGCTGTAGGTGTCTTTAGTACAAAATCGTATGTCCTATCCTCATACACAGAGATGAGTACCGGTATCATATCGCCTCCCATATTCTTGGTGGCATCGTTAAACTTCTTTGTGAAATCGCCAATATTGACACCCGCTTGACCGAGAGTAGGGCCCAACGGTGGCGCCGGCGTAGCTTTGCCTGCCGGAGCGATAACCTTTACCTTTTTTATTACCTTTTTTGCCATATATTTGGATATTATATTAAATATTATTTTTCGCAACTACATCTTCTTGACCTGAAGGAAATCCAGCTCAACCGGAGTTTCTCGGCCGAACATCGATACCAGGACCTTGATCTTGCCCTTTTGCGTATCGACTTCCGCAACTTTACCCTCGAAGTCCTTGAACGGACCATCGGCCACTTTGACCAGATCACCGACAACAACATCTATGGAGTGTTCGGCATCACCTTTTGTCATTCTGGCGAATAGAGAATCTACCTCGGCCTTGTCGAGAGGTACCGGGAATACGCCCGAGCCGA
Source organism: Patescibacteria group bacterium (assembly GCA_023487965.1). Classification (GTDB taxonomy): domain Bacteria; phylum Patescibacteriota; class Minisyncoccia; order Phycocordibacterales; family PALSA-1337; genus C7867-002. Next base: position 19,211 of record JAMDBV010000054.1, on the reverse strand, counting down.
CGAAACCGGTGACACGCGGCGTATTGCGCACTATGTACCATGAATCATCGGTAACGATCATTTCGACCAATACGTATCCGGGATATATCTTCTCTTCCTCCTCGACCCTTTTGCCGCCTTTAACCTTGATCTTCTTTTCGGTAGGCACAATAACGTTGAATATTTTGTCTTCCATGCCAAGGGACTCGATACGCTGTTTTAAGTTTCTGGCTACAGCGTTCTCATATCCGGCATATGTGTGGATGGCATACCATGCCCTCTCACCTGTTGATTGTTGTTTTGACATAATATTATGTGATACGAATCTACGAATTATACAGATGCTACGAATCCCTCATCTATCATTCGCATAATTCGTAGATTCGTCTTGTGTTTTATTTGTAGCATTCGCATAATTCGTAGATTCGTCTTGTGTTTTATTTGTAGCATTCGCATAATTCGTAGATTCGTATTATTAAAACAAAAGTGTTAGTAATTTTGAAAATACAAAATCGGAGACTCCGAGTAAAATAGCGGTCGCCAATGAGACAATGATAACCATAATCGTAAAACGCGTCGTCAATTTGCGGCTAGGCCAATTGACATGCTTCATTTCATTCTTTGTGTCCTCTATATATTGGGCGATTTTCATATTGTTATCTTAATATATTTTCTATTTCTTACCAAAAAACCCCTGCCCGGGGCTTGCCATAATAATACACCAATTGTCTATAATAGCAAGTCTCGCGCCCGGAATGCGAACGCGAGACTGCAATAACTTTATGTTTTGATATTACTCGATCTCGTAAGTAATGCTCACATTGCTAGTCACCTTCTGTTCGCCGGCCGGGATTTCTGGACTCGGTGCCGCAACAGAATCGGTCGCCGCCATAGCCTTCACGCCCATGCCGTATATAGGATACGGGCCGCTTGATTCATAATAACTCGTGATCCGCTTCAGAGAGACACCGAGTTGCTTGGCCAGAATCTGCGCTTTACTCCTGGCGTCAGTTATCGCCTTGGCACGCGCTTCGGCCTTGACCGTCTCCGGCTGATCGACAGAAAATGTGAGACTATCGACATTCTGGACACCGAGAGAACCTATCGAGGTGAATATAGAACCAGCCTTGCTAAGATCGCGCACTTTGACCTGAATGGTTTGGCTGACCTCATAACCCGTAAGTACCGACTTCCCCGGCGGACAATACCTAACCGGCGATGCGACCTGCAGAGAGGACACGGCGACACCACTGGAGACCGGTGTCAGTTCATAACTGCATACCGCATTCTGGTACTCATAGTGCGGATTGATATTGTACGAAAGTGTGTTTATGTCCTTGTCGGCAATACCCGCATCGCGTACGACTTTGAGTGCATTGTTGATCTTGTCTGTGGCGGCCTTTTGCGCGTCAGCAACAGTTTTGGCTGTTTCCTGCACAGAGAATGAGAACGTTGCCACGTCGGGCATAGCTACCGCATCGCCGGTACCATCCACGGATATTGTACTGGTAACGCGATTTTCATCGCCTACATAGCCGATTGATTTCAATTCTTTTACGGATAATACGGCCAGGAATATGGCGAGAATCACACCGACCCACTTGCCCACTTTCCACACTTTGTCTTGAATATTCATAAATTATGATTAATTGTTAATTGTAAACGTATTCTATCATGGTACTTCTAATAGCCAAGTGCTGTTTTTGTTTCTTCGGATTGTTTATAACGCCACTACTTCGCGATCACCCTCTTTATACCTTCCAGAATGTCACTGACAGTACCCCTCGTCATCGGTCCGAAGTATCCTGTAGTGGGTAGGCCATAGTCCTTCTGAAGTCTGACAACTGCAGAGAATGTTAGACCACCGAAGAAGTCCGTCTCATTACCCGGTGAGCCAGGGCCATTCTTTGCTACTGTATAACCTATGCTGTTTAGTAATATTTGGAGTTTTCTCACATCATCTGAACTGTTACCCTTCTTCAGGCTAGTGTTGAATGCATAATTCAGATAATTGCTGTTATTAGAATTAGTCTTAATTGCATTGTTTATGGCAGTATTCTGTGTAGGACAGAGATTTGGAGGACATACTAGACCGTTGTCGGCATATATCTTTTGCAGGAATTCCTGGCGGGCGGAGGGACTCATACTACTGCCGGAAGATACACTGGTACCGGACGGTGTGGGTGCGGGAGATGATTCAACAGTCGGAGCAGCTTCTATGCCGAAGGTATGTGTCGAGTATCCGCCTGTATATGTATATGTGAGGATTCCGGATGAATCAGTCGTTGAAGTGGTTGTACCTGCTCCGTCGACAGATACAAGATATGATTTATTCGGTAGAAGGTCTCCGACTGTAAAGATTGTACTTGTTGCTAACGAGCTCGATGCCGTCCACTGCTTGGAATATGAACCTGACGTCTGCCAATCTTGAACTGTTATTTCAACAGAGTCACTGTATTGACCTACGGTCAAATTAACCAGATCCGCCGCTGCCGGCACAGACGAATAAGCAACATAATCTGTGGCATCCACAGTGTTTGTGACGTTTTTAAATATCATATTGCGTCCACGGAGAACGTTTACTGTTGAAGTACCTGTAGTAGTTAGTGGCTCCGCTGATGAGTACGGTCGTATACGGAATTCATCCAAAAATACGCTATCTGATTGAGTTACCGGTACATTCATTATTGGCCTAATAGTTCCCAATCCTGCAAATGATCCTTTTGTTAGAAGACTCGATGACGCATATAGGAGGGAGCCCCCAGCATTAAATATAGAATAGTTAAAGGTGGACAACGTTGGGGCGGTTGATGAACCAAAAAAATCAATTTTTATCTTGTACCACGTATTTGGAGAATACGAAACGCCGGTATCGACAGAGGCTCCGCTATGCGAAGATATGTTGAAATGTCCATTAGTACCCATACCAAAAGCCGATGCATATGTGCTAACTCCTGTACTATAGAGGTAAACGTTAAAGACTGCCGATGGATTAGTCATTGTTCTTTTTATGGAAAACTCCAAAGTTCCAGAAGGAATGTTTGATTCAAAATATGTATTAACACCCGTATAATTGAATCCGGTCATAGTACTAGTAGACACAATACTTAGGGATCTCTGTCCATTTAGCGCATCGCTTGAAACCATTATCGAACCAGGCCCTTCACCTCTCCAAGTCATATTATATGGAATCGTTGCTGGCGACACGAGGCTATCCAAGATCGAAGGCGGGGTCACGATTAGATCAGTAGACCACCTTCCACACCCATTGGTACTACCAACACAACTCGCAACAGACGACCCTTGACCAGCGTAATACAAGTATATCGGACCGGTCGTAGTAGCGGTCCTTGTAACGTCATCTGTCAGTATTTCCGGCGTATCAATATTCAGTCCGTCCGGACCAGATGGATTAGGAAATACCATTGTCCTCAGGAATTGTCTGTCACCCTCTAGGAAATATGGGTCTTTTGAGTCAACGTATAAATCGATGCGTGGAGTAAAGATACCTGCTCGCATCTGAGTAGGTACCATTAGATAAAATTTACTATTATACTGAAACACGCCCGGACAGAAGCGATTGTAAAACCGGTCGGTTGGGTTTCCGCTGGAAACAAACACGGGAGCCTGGTGATAATCCGTCCAATTTGACAGATCCGTACTGGTTGCTACACCTATCTCTCTGTCACCCCAACCACTGTAATACAAATAATAAACGTTGTCGTACTTTATGACACTGGCACACGCCTCAAAACTATTTATCCAGCCAGTCTGATTAGATTGAAAGACGGGATTTGCAATGTCTCTCGTCCACACAACACCATCAGAAGAAGTGGCGTGATTAAACATTGTATAGGACGTTGACGTTCCACTTCCAAAAAGCATATGGTATACAGAACCTTCTTTCCAGGCGATTGGGGGACGGAGTCCATATTCATCAAGACCCATAACCGTTGTAGTTCCGACAACCGGCCCCCCGAGATATTTACTCCAACTAATTCCGTCACTGCTGGTCGCCAAGCCTATTAGACCACGGTTTGAACCATTTTCCCCCCAATAATACATCTTGTAGCTGTTATCGCCATCCTTAAGCACATGCGCAAATGTGCTGGAATATCTATCCCAAGCTGTTGTACTTGCATAAGATGCCTCTAAAACAATATTATTAACCCCGTACGTTGGATTTACATATGTATTAGGCCACTGACCAGGATTATAGTCTATTTTCTCGGTAGGATAATCTTCAAAGCCGTCATAAAACGTATCGAATGTACTACTTGCACTACTCACACTGGGAGCTGAACTGTTTCCATAGTAAATATATATCGTAGATGTGGCTAAAGATGAGACTTGTGGCATCCTCACCCAAACCGTTGCCGACTTATTCGCAATATCCCAATTCTCAATCCAAATGGGTAACAGGGTTATTTTATCTGAATCTGTAATTCGTAAATCAGCGCCGGCTGATAGTGTCTTAGAAAAATCGATGTAGTTAGTTGACGTTGATACACTTCCTTGAAATGTAATTTCCGTGGCGTAATATACGGTGGTGGTAGCGATGGGACCAACTGATATGGTTGTTCGATAATCCCAGCCGTTCAGCCAATCCGATTGAGATGCCAGAGCGGATGTGGCACCAACAAGCCCTCCAGCCAGAATCAAAGAAAGTGCCGTTATCGTTTTCCTATATTTTTTCATAATATTTACTCGCGATTATTATCATTGATAATTGTAATGCTATAAAAACCTTTAGTCCAGCGGTTACAATTGATGGGTAAGGTCGATTATCAATTAATTGTAACATATATGGATCGATTCACAATCGAAGAGTGAGATATACATCGGGATGGATCTCCACAAGAAGACGTCCACGTTTGTCGTTAAAGAGAAGTTCGGTCGTGTTCTAACAAGACAGAAACTAAACACTGACCGAGAAAAAATCACCGATTTCCTGAGCTCTTACCAAGGAGCGGAGCTGGCTGTTGAACCGGTTTCGCAGTGGTATGTGTATGCCGACTTGATTCAAAAACTCGATATCAATGTTCATTTGGCACATCCGATGAAAGTCAAAGCTATCGCCTTTGCCAAAGTAAAGACTGATTCGATTGATGCTGGCGTGCTTTGTGATCTCCTACGGAGCGACCTTTTGCCGGAAGCATATTTTTCTCCCAAGGAGGTCAGAAGTTGGAAGGAAACGGCGCGATTTCGTACCTCACTTGTTCAGATGCAAACCCAGACCAAGAACAAGATTCACAGCATCCTGTTCAAGAACGCCATCATACCGCCGCATCAGAGCTTGTTTGGAACCAATGGCCGTAAATGGTTAAATGAACTTGAATTACCTGAACCGTTTTCATTTCATCTCAAGGAATATCTGAGACTCTTGGATGATATCGCAATCCGTATCGACGAGGCGGAGAAAAAGGTTGTCACAAAAGTCGGAAACCATCCGCAGGCAAAATTGCTCATGACCATTCCGGGCATCGGATATATCTCCGCATTAACGATTGTCGCCGAGATCGGAGACATCCATCGCTTTGCTTCAGCCAAGAAGCTCATGGGGTATGCTGGATTGGTACCTTCCACGTATTCGTCGGGAGACAAAGTCAGGCATGGCAAAATTACGAGGTTGGGATCAATGTGGCTCCGGACAATTCTCATTGAATGTGCGCACAGACAGCCAAGATATGAGAAATCCGGATCAGTAAAGGAGTTTCATGATCGCATCAAAGAAAGAAGTGATACGAAGACTGCCGCGGTCGCCACGGCGCGAAAACTTTGTGCCGTGATCTGGAGGATATTGATGGACAACCGTCCGTTTGAAAAGTTTCCTCCGAAGCGGGATTCTAAGAAGCTCACCGTTTGTGTTTCGTCACCTCTAACGAGGTAGGACGCTAATTTTACATGTGAGGCTTGGAGTTTCCCACAGCAATTTGTGCGCTCTTTGAGCGGCACGGATCGGTACATGAAACCATGTTTCAACGCGCCGTGACGATTGCGGCAGTCTATTTGTCAGTGCCCAATTCAATTATACAAGGGTCGCAAATCACAGAAAACCCTTATCCACATTTACTACTTGCAGGTTTTTATCGGTACACAAAAAATCACCAGGAAAATACTGTCGTGGGTTTATAAAGGTCGACGAGATTCTGAAACAATCCCAATACCGTCATCGGACCAACTCCGCCCGGAACAGGTGAAATCGCCGCAACGACGTCTTTGACCACGTCAAAATCGACATCGCCGGTCAACTTACCTTCCACATCTCGACTAATGCCGACATCGATGACAATCTGACCCGCTTTCACATGATCTTTCCCTATCAGTCTGGACTTACCCGCCGCGGAAATAATTATATCAGCGGATTTTGTCTCATTTGCAAGATTCTCAGATTTGCTGTGACAAACCGTAACCGTCGCGTTCTCATTCAGGCACATCATGGCGATCGGTTTGCCGACAAGCATAGAACGTCCTATTATCGTCACCTTCTTTCCGAAGAGATCGATGCCATTGAATGCCAAGAGTTCCTTGATACCGCGCGCGGTTGCCGGCATGGTTGCATCCCCCCTTCCTTCGAGCCAAGCTTTGACATTTTTTGCCGTGAGACCATCGGCATCCTTGCGAGGATCGATAGCGTCGATGACAGAGTCGCGATCGATACCGATCGGCAATGGCAATTGTACTATTATGCCTTGAATGTTTTGCTCGGCATTACATTCCTGGACCACTTTCACCAATTCGGCGGTCGAAACACTTTCTAGTAATTGAATATGCCTTTCGAGAACGCCAATTTTGGCCGCGAATGATTTCTTGGCCTTTATGAAAGAGTTGGAATCGTCTCTGTTGCCGACCTGAATAATGGCCAAGGTCGGCGGCTTTAAGAGTGTTTTTATCTTTTCGGTAAGTTCCGGCAAAAGCGCGTCCCGAGTCTTGCGACCGTCTATTATGTTTGCATTTGACATGATATTGAGCATAGCACAATAAGTAGATAATAAGAAAAGGCGCCGCGTGGCGCCCTTCGCGAAACGTAGAGCACTAATGGCTCCGAACCCATCGATAGCCAGCATGGAACCTGCTCGTAACCGGTAGGAATCTTACCGCAGTCATATACCGAAAGAAGGTGCCGACAATGACGGCGTGTTCCATTCCATCGAGCACCACTCGTTCACTACAAATGGTACCACCGTTGACATCAAGCACCTTGTTCTTGCGACGTTGCCACACGGCAACTGAAAGTAACAATCGGACCAGAACTGGTGTTGTTTGGGTTCTATTGGTGCCATTGGCTTGTAAAAGCTCCGAATCACTTTGAACAACATATGCGATTGGTCTGTCGGGTACATCGAATGATCTTGCCAATATAGACGAATCAGCCAACAATACCTTGTGCGGAAGATTTTCGCTGCACCACCAACAGACCGTACGACGCATCGTGTTGGCAATCGGATGAACAACTACAATTTCTGCGTTTGGCGGAAGTGCCGGTACACGGAGACTGTGGGCGTCGATGGTGACTCCGCACGAATCAAACCAAAACTTACCCCAAAAGTCAGCATCACTCTGCAGTAATGCTTGCATACCGAAACCCGGAAACGTATATTCCGGACGTACCTTGACGGCACGTATCATCATGCTAGTTATGTTGTCGTGGTAACACATATCAACAACCTTTCGATGAACTTTTCCTATATTTTCCACACCTACACCACAATAGTCAATAAGACGATCCTATAGAGTAAATTGTTTCCGCGGATCATTCTGGGACCATCTTGCGAAGATGCCGCAAGGCAATACCCTGCCTTCTTCGTCAGAAAGTTCTTCGCGAATCGCCAATTCACCCATCTCTATATCACCTCCGTGTTTTTCGACAAGTGGCGCCAAAATATTTTTGTACGCCAAGGCCGAATATCCGGCCGCGTATCCATTGATGAGGAAGAATAGCGGTCTATCCTCCATAATATTCATGCAGATGTCGATGAGTGGTAAAAGATCATCTTCTATTTTCCACAATTGTCCTTCCGGTCCGTGCCCGAACGACGGCGGATCCATTATGATACCGGAATATTTCCTGCCCCTTTTAATTTCCCTTTTCACAAATGCCCGAGCATCGTCAAGTATCCATCTTGTCGGCTTATCGGCAAGACCGGAGAGTTCCGCATTCTCGCGAGCCCAACCGATCGCCACTTTTGATCCGTCTATATGCACCACTTTTGCTCCTGCTTTGGCGCAGGCCAAGGTTGCGCCACCCGTATAACCAAAGAGGTTTAGAACTTCGACATTTGCCGAACTGTCACTTTTGAGGCGATGCGATATCATGGACTCAAGCCAACCCCAATTCGCCACTTGTTCAGGAAAAACACCCGTGTGTTTGAAAGTTGTCGGCCTTATCCAGAATTTTATACCCGCCAATTCGATCTCCCATTTCGTCGGTACGCTAGCAGACATCCACCAATCAGCACCCTCGTCACTGCGCATAAATGTACCGTCGGCTGCCTGCCAACGCGCATCGGACAAATGTCTTTTCCATAACGCTTGCGGATCCGGCCGACGCAAAACATATTTGCCATATCGCTCCAACTTTTCACCTTCACCACTATCAAGCAAAGCATAATCCCGCATAGCTTCCGTAATTTCGACAAAGTGTCTCATATCAGTACGTTTCGTGATACTTTTTGATAAATTCCATACTGACCACGAACAAAGTCGTAGATGTTATGGCCGAGATCAGACAATACATACAGTAGGAATGAATTATGAATATTTGTAGAGCTACAAACCACACCGAGGCCAAAAAACCGAAAATCGTAAACCAGAGCGCAAAACGTATCATCGTTTCATTACGGCTCTCGATATACGAAAAGGCGCCTATCATTACAGTCAGATAGAACAAAGCGCCAAGAAGCGATACCGGTATGCCAAAGAATACCGAAAACGGACTATTGAGCACGGTATCGCAGCCGGTCGTCAATGTGCAAGGCGGAGTCACGCCACGAAAGTGCTCCAGAGTAAGATACGAGGCATCGGCAAAACCGACAAGCGCTATGACCAGAATAGTTATCGCCGCGCTAATTGGCAGACCCTTTAGCGGCTTTTTCAATGATTGCTTTAAATTCTTCATAGCTTTGAGGATTATTTATGATCTTTCCGTTGACGAAGAATGACGGCGTATAATTGACGCCAATCTTCACCGCCTCATCCGCATTTGCCTGAACGCGCGCCTTGAGTGTTGAGCTCGAAATATCCTGTTTGAACTGCTCTACGTTGAGACCGATCTTGCCGGCATAACCGATGAATACATCCGTCGGATCGGCTAGTTCAGTCCAGTCGGCATGGTTCGAGAAAAGCAAATCGTACATTTCCCAGAATTTGCCCTGGGCCGATGCGGCCTCCGAAGCCATCGCGGCCGGTATCGCATTTGGATGTTGAGGCAACGGAAAATGTCTATAAACTAGACGGACTGTGTCCGGATAATCATTCACGATCTTGCTTACGAGACTGTAATACGCTTCACATGCCGGACATTGAAAATCACTAAATTCAATAATAGTTACTGGGGCATTTTCCGGGCCTTTGACATGATCAATCGTACTAATCGGCGATGGTGCGCCGGCGGAAGTGCCGTTTACCGGCTTTTGCAAAGCGACTATCAATCCCCAAATGATAAAACCTAGAACAACGATAAATCCGAGCCAAAATAATATTCTTTTCATAGGACTTGATTATTGCAAAATAAGGCAGAAATGACAAGAATTGGAATTTTCTTAGAAATTAGATTGATTGGAAATTAGGTCAATTCTCCAACCCTTCTCGCAATGAAACGATTTTGTACCCTTTCGCTTCAATCTCCGAGAAAACCCGATCCAAAACTCTTCCGGTAATATCATCGCCTATATGCATTAGGAAAATATTCCCCGGCCTGATATTGGAAATTATTTTATTCACTACCTCTTCATCACTTATATTCGGCGCTTCCCAATCCTCCGCATCAACACTCCAAAGCACCGCTTCATAACCGTATTCATAAGCGGTCTCAATCACCCTTTTGTCGATATCGCCATACGGCGGCCGATAATAAGGTCTCAATGTACCTCCCGTTATATCCTTGAATGTCATGTCCGCTTTTTTGAGTTCATCAGTAATCTCAATATCGGGGATTCTGGTTAGATAAGGATGATCATATGTATGACTATACACTTCGTGACCGGCGGCGATCATTTGCTTAACCAGATCCGCATTTTGTTCCATGAATTTCCCCGTCAAGAAAAAAGTTCCCTTTACATGGTGTTTGGCCAAAACTGGCAATATTTGCCGACCGGAAACGTCGACCGAACCGCCGTCAAATGTAAATATGACTTGTTCTTTCGTACGATCGCCGTGATATATGGGCGATAACGATTGCGCGACCGGTATTTCATTCTTTGGTATATCTCTCTTTTGAATATTACCTGCCGGAATGATGAACCAGACCAAAGTGCCGAATACCGCCAATATCAAAACGAGTACGATTATCGCTCTTATATCCTGCGAATAATATATTTTTTTGAAGATACCGTTCACGCGATAATTTTACCATTATTGCAGTGCCAGACAATTCAGACTCAATTCACTTTCCCCAGGAATGGTATAGCGATACGCTTCGCGCCCTCGCCGCGCACGATATTGCGGTGGCGCCACGGCGCTTGTGAACGATCGCCACGATGCGCCCTTTCGTTTATGGCTCGGAAGCTGGAGCCGAGGAAGACACTATGCTTGCCGTATTTTTCGGATATACGATCGATCGCACCGTAGACTGAACGCATCCTCTCGATACGATTGCCATAACCGAAGAGATCATTGGTCTGTCCCGTAGCATGCGAAATATCCATAAGCACGATACCTGTTGCGCGATACTCGACGCCTTTGCGCCAAACATCGTCGAACCTCTCTTCGATCGCTTCCAATATTTCCTGCGGCGTAGAGACGCTTTGTGCTAGCTTCAATTCCAGGCCTGAATAATTGAAATTCTGAGTCTTCAAGAAAAAAGCAAATTTTGATGTATAGAGTTCATGGCGGCGCAATTTGATACAGGCATTTTCGACATTCTTGGACAATTGTGAATAGACAAAACTCTTATCTGTCGATGGTGGTGTAAATGTCTTTGTTTTGCTGATCGAAGCATAATCATGCTTTTCGCCGATTGTCAGTCCTTGAATATATTCGCCGCGTAATTCTCTCCAAATCTCAACAAATGGTTTCGAGAACTTGTCGGCGATCCACGCCATATCTTTCATTGCAAAATCGTATGCATTGAATATGCCAAGCTTATTTGCGTACGCGGAAGTTTGCGGACCGATACCCCAGACTTTTCCAATCGGCAGTTTTGATTCGTATATGTGCAACATATTGGCCGGAATAATAGTGAGACCTGAAGGTTTGCGCCATTTCGAAGCGATCTTGGCACTAACTTTGTTTACCGATAGTCCAACCGAAAATGTCATGCCTAGTTCGCTGTCCAATTCGTGTTTGATACGCATGGACATGTCCTCATACGACATATGGTTGACGCGCCTCATGCCGGAAAGGTCCGCAAAGCATTCATCAATGGAATACTCCTCGACATCGGGTGTGTATCGACGCACGATCTCATACATCCTCTTAGAATAGAGACTGTATGTCTCATAGTCGGACGGCAAGATGACAGCATCCGGACAGAGCTTACGGACATCGCTTAGCTTCATCGCACGCGTCACACCGCGACTCTTGGCCTCATAACTCATAGATGAGACGATTCCCCTCTCCTTACCTGTTATCACCGGTTTGCCTCTAAGCTTTGGGTCCTTCACAATTTCACATGAAGCGAAAAAAGAATCTCCATCAACATGGAGTATCGCCCGTGGAAATGTGCGGTGAGTAAACGGGGTCATGGTAAAGATTCAAAATCAAAATAGCAAGATTTGATTTGTCATTTGGATTTTGAAATTCCGATTTTGTCTTAATACTTCCTCACCACTCCCCTCACTATAGCCGCAACCTTCAGATCATTCTCTGGGAAAATCGGTTTATAATCCTTGTTTGCCGGTTCCAGGAATGTCTTACCGTCCTTCTTGCGCAAATATTTCATCGTCCAGCCACCATCGACCTCGGCGATAACAATATCACCGACCTTTGGTTCCGGCCCTCTCTCGACAATGACTAAATCACCCTCGCATATACCCGCATCTATCATCGAATCCCCCTTCACTTCGAGCATGTATGTCGCCTCTTTATTGTGCGGTATCAGATATTCATCTATGCTCATCGTATCGATAAGTTCTTCTTCGGCCGCGCTCGGAAAACCGGCTTCGACGAGACCCAGCACAGGCACTTCGCCAAACAATTTGTTCGGCACCAACCTGCCGGCGCCATCCTTATCCAAGACCCCTTCGCCAACAAGTCGATTGACAAGTTTTGCTACGGCATTCTTGGACTTGAATCCAACAAGAGACATGATCTCCGAATAACTCGGCATGCGTTTATTGTCCCGATAGAATGAGATTATTTTATTGCGTTTATCCATATGAATGATCAGAAGACAAAAGTGCTTACAAAATTCATGGACTTGTATAGCCATGACCATGATTCGGCGGACAAGCGTCGCAATTGCGACAACAAGAACCTGTGTCTGCGCGATAATGTGTTGTACGGCACACCATGAATAATGCGGATATCAATCTCGCGATTGACCCTTTCCAACTCTTGCTTTATGGCCCGAATGGTTTGCCTTCTGCTCATGCGTACATTATAGGTGAACGAGCGTTCACCGGTCAAAGCAAAGCTGTGGATAACTGTGTCGGCAAATCATTCATGGGTCCTTGATCCCATGATACAATTTAGGGACGGTAGTATCTGAAATTATTATTCAATAAAACAATATGATACCAGCACCAGTCCCAGAGAATGAGGAGGGTCGTATGAAGGCCCTTCATGCCCTAAATATTTTGGATACAAAACCGGAACCGCAATTCGACGAAATAACAAAAAGGGCCATAAAAATGTTCGATGTTCCCATATCGACGATCACGATCATCGATAACAATCGAGAATGGTTCAAATCGCAACAGGGTTTGAAAGAGACTGAAGCGCCGAGGAATATTTCATTTTGCGGCCATGCCCTGACGAAGAAGGATATTTATATTGTCGAGGACACATTGGAAAATGAAATATTCAAAGACAACCCTCATGTAAAAAACGGTGGCATCAGGTTTTATGCCGGCAAATCATTGTACGATGAACGGTCTCGTCTGCCCGTTGGTGTATTTTGTATCAAAGATTATAAACCGCGAAAAATGAATGTGGTCGAAACCAGTCAATTCTTAGAATTAGCCGCTGAGGCTGAAAAGCGGATCAATGAGGGGGCGGTTTGAGGAGGAGCAGAAAAATCAGCATCACTCCACCACAACTGCAGTACCATAGCACAAAACTTCGGTGACACCTTGCATGAGTTCTGTAGTGTCATATCTCATACCGACGATTGCATTGGCACCCATCTCTTCGGCGTGTTTGATCATAAGGTCAAACGCTTCCTCGCGCGTCTTTTCACACAATTCCGTGAACAATGTGATATTTCCTCCAAATATCGTCTGCAATGCCCCACCGAATGAACCAATAATCGAACGTGAACGTACGATGATACCCTTTACGATACCGAGATTTCTGACGATCTTCTTGCCCGGAAGCTCGAACGTGGTTGTTGTATTTTTGTGATCCATATTTCTTTTGATTTTGATAATTATTTTCCTCTATACATTATAGCAATCCTTGGCCAGAATGAAGTGCCCAACGCCACTATCTATGCGGACAACCGGCCCAACAGCACGGCCTACGCATACCCTTTGACATCTTCGATATTGCAACCCGTATGCGTCTTTCCCTGGTCTCTGCTTGCTTGGCGGAAGTTATCCAACATATCCATTCATTACGCGCGAGTGGCGTGATATCTTCCCAGATGGCATGAATAGTCCTATTTCGAAGTACAACATTCCTGAAATCATCTGGAATGCGGTGCACCGTGCCCGATGAAATCTTGTCTCGTCTGATCATTTGGACAATACATCATTTATCATCCCTCTATTATCAAACGCCATAGGAAGGCCCTCTATTTCGTCCCGCTTAAACCACTGCGCATTTTCATTTGTGAAGCTCTCGGCTATCACAGTGAAGACGATTGGCACACATACATTTCCCATATGCCTGTCCGGGGTATCATAAAATTTGCCGGTTGATTTGAGATCAGAGAATTCGGTAATACCAGCTTTCTCTCGCAATATCCTCGCCACCGCTTTCCCTAGCGGAAGCTCGTCGGAATAAGGATAGCCGGCGAAAATCTCCCAACTTCCCCTGTCGGGATCATTTTGCCTTTTCCTAAGAAGAATGTCCCCGGACGCGTTTCGCACAACGACCGCGATAGCGAGCATATTTGACTTGATTCTTTCGGTTTGCATACAAGTATTGTATCAATTGTCACCCCGCAGGGCCACAAAAGTTGGGTCAGAGGGGTGCGACAAATCGGACAGAAACTGCGGCTGAGTATTTAGCTATCCTGGCGGACCATGAGTACATGGCGGGCGTAAAAGAAAAGGTTAACTTAATCTTGTCAGCCGAAGCCTCTAGCACTTATCCATTTGTGCTTTGATCGCTAGAGCACGATTCATGAGGTGATCGCCGATTTCTCCCCAGTCGAAATACTGTTTGTAGTCCTTTGGATCGATAAGCTTAATCGCAGTAATGTCTCCATCAGGATCATTCGTGAACGGGCCATAAGGCTCAACTATGCAGACTGATCGGGTCTGAGTGACTATTCCCTGCGGCTCGCCAATATCTTGAAAACCGATGAGGCGTTGACGGATCACATCCATGTTTGTTTCTTTTTTCACTTCCCTTCGCACTGCCGCACGAATACCCTCGTCCTTTTCAACGCCGCCTCCCGGTGGAGTCCAATATCCTTTGTTCGTCGCATAAACTACTACGAGTTTATCCTTACAAAAACAATAAGCATGAACTCCTTGAACTTTTCTGTCACCAAGATCGCTTTCTTGGTTCATGTCGCGATAAACAACATCGAGAATCTGACCAGCTCGATTTTTTAATGTTGATTTAATTTCCATAGAATACATTAGAGACTCGCTTTAAACTTCTTCTCAATTTCAAGGACTGGTCCGTAAATATCTTCGAATGCCTTCTGATTCTTGTTTTTACTTACATCACGCCGCATTTTCATATACAACTCTTTGAATTTGTCTTTGCCAGATTTATTGATGAGAAAAGCAGTGAACGCTCCAACTAAGCTATAGAAATATAAAGGCTTTGAATCATCAGTCCGGAGCCAAGCTTCATGCTCAAAGAAATCAGGTAGTGGAGGATAAAGATTTTGCTTATAGCCATCTTTGACATATGAAATGTGTGACTTACCATCCCACGCATGTCCGACCATGAATTCGGCCAAACCTTCCTGGAAAAATCCGATAGAAATACCCCATGGCAATGATAGAAGATGCGTGTCTTCATGCTCACCCAAAGGCTTAATCTCTTTGGTATAAAGTACATGGACTGTGAACTCATCCCTTATTGATTGAGCGTACCAATCGTCTCCCATAAGAGACGTCTTCGTAGCTTCATCGGGATAAAAATAATATTGAATCTTTTTCGTAGGCGGTTCTACTTCCATAAATGCAATAATCTTTGAGTAAGCGGCTTCCTGCGTGCGAACGATCATATCTATGTCCGTTTCCCCTTGAGAATTTGGAAAATAATGAAAAACGTAGTGCTCGCTTTCTTTCGTGAGCCATTTCTTTTCATTCAAGAAATCGTGCTTGTATGTGGGCAAATGCTGTTTTTCCATATTAGTTTGTGTTTTAGAAATCATATATAAAAAATCGACTCTAGGCAAAGCCCGGAGTCGATTGTGATTTTCTTCTAGCCATAAGTCAGAGCGAGTAACCCATGGTTCATCCGATCAAGCAACGTTTTCTGACAGAATCGCTTAGTCGCGCCGATCGGACCACCGTGTTCCACCATAGCACTGTAAATGCAACCTCCGCCGCAGAAAGGCAGGAACTTACACTTCCGAGCGATACACTCGTCGGTCCGTTGCCAGTGCTCGAAACGTGAATCCTTCAAGTAACCATCTGCCGGATCAAAAACTGATCCGAAGTCGAATTCCTTGCGCCCGGCCGTGCAGAAACATTTCTGAAGCGTTCCATCTGGCTGAAGCACTACCGAATGTTTGGCGATAGCTACGCACCAAGGACCGGTCAGAAACTCTTCCGGTATGGTGAAGCCGCAATCCTTTGCAACCTTCCAAGCAGCCAGAGCCTTCTCGGCAATTACCCTCTCGAGGCCGACCCTTTCAGGACTGGCGAACGTCGGAGTAATCAGACCGATACTCAAATTGATCCGATCTTGTGCTCCGAGCTCCGCCAGTTCACGGATCAACTCCGGAATCCGATCGCCATTTTCTACGTCAAGCGATATTCTGATGTCGACCTTTCGGATGTAGTCGGTCGTCACCAGCATCCTCACGGTGCGCATGATATTTTCGAACGTCGGACGTCCGTTTTCTCCATGACGGCGAGCATCATGAACATCTTTCGGACCATCGAGCGTGACTTGGACCCTTCGCCATTCATGCTCAGAAAGCATCCCTGCGGCGCTTTCGTCCAGAAACTCTCCGTTCGTAACAATCTCGGTCCAGAACTGCAACTCCTTTTCCCTTGCGAGCTCATGGAAACCATTCAAGGAACACTCCATGAGTTTCTTCTGCAAAAGAGGCTCGCCTCCGAAAAGTACGAACCTGAACGAATCAATTTCGGAGTGATCTTCCAGATATTCACGAGCCCAAACAAGAGATCGCTCCAACACACCCTGTTCCATGCCTCTCCCGCGATCAATGCCCTTTTGAATGCAATAATCGCATCGAAGCTGGCACTGAATGGTCGGCAGGAAATGTATTGTGAATATGTGAGCTTCCTCGTTGCGCTTGAAGATCAATCGTTTCCTCCAAGCTACATATTCGTCCGAATCGGACGACACGAGAATAGCAGTATCCGGATCGGCAAATTCGCGTAAGCGCTCTTCACCGATCTCGAGAATTCCATTCGTGATGGAATCGCTGATCGACTTTTCTGTTTCGGCGTCGACGACGACCACCGCTCCGGTAAGACCGTTCTTGAGCAGTATGCCGTCTTTGACTTCTAACCTAAGGTTGAAGTCGCTCCACCTGTATGTCCTTTTCATAAAGCCTCAACAAACAAGGCCCGGCGAACAGTTACGAACGCCGGACCCTAGGAGCCAAGATCGTCAGTAGCCGCACGTGTCCTTGCCCAGGAGAGGCTTGGCGCCGAAACGGCGATCGCGATGGCCGGATTTCATGAGAATGAATCCCTGCCCGGAAGGCTTGGTCGGACGGTTAGTAGTCGTAGCCGGCGCCGAACTCTCGGAACCGGCCGTGCGAAGCTGCACGTCGTTGATTGTATTCATAACTTTCTTAACTATTCTGTCGTTTACTGTTCGGTGAAGATCTCGTCTTGTAAAAGAGCGAGCACCGGATTAACCATATCACACCACGGTTTCTGTGTCACTAGCAAATAAACGCACGGCATTGTTCGATTCCCTACACCGGGTGCGGTATAATACGGCTGTATATAAGGGTCTAAAAACGTGGGTCACGACAGGTACGCATTTATGACCGTGCTTTGCGACCACGAATATTTGTGCGGAATACGAGAAAAAATAAGGCTTATTCACGCATTCCAGCGTGACGAAAAAGCGGCTGTGGTTTGAGCGGAAAAGTGCAAAATTCTGAACTTTTTGCGGAATATGCAAATTATCCTTACCTCACTCGATGCGACCAAACATGCTTGACAATATCCCGAAAACGACTAGTCTTTGATTCCAGACAACGAAAGGAAAAACTGATCTATGAAAACAATGAAAACCGCGTTGATTTCGGTGTACCGTAAAGACGGTATCACTGATTTCGCGCTCGAACTCGTTAAACTCGGATTCACCATATATGCTTCTGGCGGCACCGCCAAGCATCTCACAAAAGCCGGCATCAAGGTACTCGATGTCGCGACCCTAGTCGGCGGTGAGGCAATTCTCGGGCACCGGGTTGTTACCCTCTCCCGTGAAGTGCACGCCGGGCTTTTAGCTCGCTATGATGTCCCGGAAGATATGGCTGAGCTTGAACGCCTCAACATTCCGTGCATCGATCTCGTGTGCGTTGACCTCTATCCGCTCGAACAGGAGATCGCCAAACCGGACAGCACGGAATCGTCAGTCATCGAAATGACCGACATCGGCGGACCGACCATGATCCGTTCGGCGGCAAAAGGCTGCCGCGTCATCGTTTGTGATCCGGCAGACCGTCAGCCTGTAATCGAGTGGCTGAAATCAGACGGTCAAAAGGACCCAGGCCTGCCTGGCAGATTGTGTGCAAAGGCTGAATTCGTCGTTGCGAACTACTGCATGGCGTCCGCTACATATCGCAGTGCGGGATGGTATCGCGGCCTTTCCGGTGAGCGTGCCGCTGAATGCAAATACGGCGAAAACGCCCACCAAACACCGGCTGCGTTGTTCTCTTCGGGTATCGACGATCCGCTGGCGCTCGACAAATTCACTGTGGTTGAAGGTACGCCTCCCAGCTACAACAACTACTGCGACTTGGACCGGCTCCTGCAGACGATGACACATATCGTGGCTGTCTTGAGAAAAAACGACACCGAAGTTCCCTTCATCGCCTTGGGCGGCAAACACGGCAACGTCTGCGGTGCCGCCATCGGCAATGACGTACGAGTTGTCCTCCAGGATATGATGGCTGGCGATCCGTTAGCAATCTTTGGCGGTTTGGTCATGACCAACTTCGTTATCGATGACGGAATCGCTAACGTTCTGTCGGGCAAGCTTCTCGACGGCATCATTGCCCCAGGGTTCACCGGCGATACAATCGCCAAGCTCAAACGCAAGGGTGATAAATGCCGATTCATCTCAAATCCTGCACTACGTTTGCAGGGCGCTGTTGATGGAAAGACGTCTCTCGACGGAGCTTCCCGCTTTCGTTACGTGAGAGGTGGATTCCTGCGTCAGCCGAATTACACCTTCGTGCTTGACCTTAAGGATGGGGCATGGAAAACCTACGGACAGCAGTCTCTGCAAGGACTAACCGATATGTTCTTGGCCTGGGCGATCGGTAGCACGAGTGAGGTAAGGATAATTTG
>JAMDBV010000024.1 GCA_023487965.1 Patescibacteria group bacterium | reverse complement strand
GCATTTTCATTCTCTCCACTTTTCTGCAATTGCATCGCACCCCATATTGCCTTCGCCACATGCGGACCGACATCACCTTGCCAATTTGCCCGAATGATATGCGCCCCCGAATATTCCAAAAGTCGCGAAATACTCTCACCGATCGCATTGGACATGAGGTGTCCGATATGAAAGACCTTGAATGGATTTGGATCTGTATATTCGACCATTATTTTCTTGTCTTGAATGGTATCGCCGCCGGAAATTTCACCATCAGCCGATCGAACAACACTCTGCGCAATACGATCTTTGGACAAATAAAAATTGATGAAGCCTACACCAGCGACTTTGATATCAGAAATACCTTCCAGAATGTCTTTCTTCAGTTCTGCAACAATCTTTTCAGCCAGATCTTTTGGATTTGTCATCGCCGTCTTTGCCGCGACAAAAGCGGTATTGGAGGAATAATCGCCATTTGAAAGGTCGCCGGTGAATTCAATGTTCACTTTTTCCACATCGATACCAAGTGTCTTCAACGCTTTTAATATCGCTTCAGAAATATCTTTTTTCATGAATCCATTCTAGCAAAAAATGATTTGGAAATATTCTTGACAGAAAGTCATATTGAGTTTATTATTAGGTAAGAGGTCTTTCAGTTTGACTTGGGGGGTGTCGGTGCCGTCTCTCCACGTGAAGCGAACAGTTCCAACCAAAAATCGGTTTGTGCAAGAACCAATTCCGACACCCCCTTCCCCTTCCGGCGGCGCAAACATTCGCGCCGCTTTTTATTTTGATAATGCATTCAATTTGGAGTACACAAAAGGGCCGACACAATCCCCTTTTGTCCCATCGCCTCGTCTGTAAGGGAATCATGTCGGCCCAAGCTAACCTTCCTGAAACGAGATCACGTGCTTCATGGCGTCTCGTCGGTTGAGGTTCGCGGTTGCTGTGGCGTTCGGCTGTTGATCGCCAAGGAGCCAATACGCCGTTCTGTCGGTCACGGTTACTCGCACCGACCCATTTTTGGTTCGAACAAAATACTACTCCCCCTTCAAAATCTTGTCAATGTGGATAGCGATTTTCTTGAAATCCTTCTCTTTCCTGCCTCTACTCGTCTCTGCCGCCGTACCTAGGCGAATACCAGAAGGATCTGCCGGCGGACGCGTATCAAAAGGTATGGCATTCTTGTTTACAATGATACCGGCCCGCTCCAAACGATCGCTGGCATCTTTGCCAGATACTCCACCGGCGCCTTTTTCGTTCTTCTTGCCTTCATTCCACGTATCAACCAAAATGAGATGTGACTCCGTGCCGCCAGATATAAGTCTCCAACCCAATTTGTGCAATTCATCGGCCAAAACGGTCGCATTCTTCACGACCTGTTTGGCATATTTCTTGAAAGCCGGAGTATTGGCCTCTTTTAGCGCGACCGCCACAGCCGCGATTTGATTCATGTGAGGACCTCCTTGTAGTCCCGGGAATACGGCCTTATCTATCTTCTTATCCAATTCTCGGCCGTCTTTACGAACAAATATTATAGCGGCGCGAGGGCCACGCAATGTCTTGTGCGTTGTGGTCGTCACAATATCGGCTTGCGGAAATGGTGACGGATATACGCCACCCGCTACAAGTCCTGCTATATGCGACATATCGACCATGAGCAGTGACTCACCTGCATCGGCGACTTGTTTCATTCTGGACCAATCGATAACTTTCGGATATGCCGTATAACCGGAGACGACAATAGCCGGCTTTTCCTTCATGGCGATTTCGCGAAGCTGATCGTAATTGATCGTCTCGGTTGTTGCATCGAGGCCATAAGGTATTTGTCGCCAGAATTTGCCCGTCGCCGAGACTTTGTGGCCATGAGTGAGATGTCCGCCGTGAGCGAGAGACATGCCCATGATCTTGCCACCTTGCGGCACAAGCGCGGTGTATACGGCGAGATTGGCTGGAGAGCCGGAGAGTGGTTGGACATTGACATGCCATTCACTGTCTTTGAGACCAAAAAGTTTTAGCGCGCGCTCGGCGCAAAGTCGCTCAACTTTGTCGGTTATTTCATTGCCACCATAATAGCGTTTACCCGGATAACCTTCCGAATATTTGTTCACCAATTCTGATCCCAATGCTTCTAGAACATCCTTGGAAACATAATTTTCCGACGCGATCAGATTTATCACTTTCTTCTGCCTCTTCTTTTCTGTATCTATGAGTTTTTTTATTTGTGTATCTTTCATGTCTGCATTCTACCACTATTCTTGGACTTATCTAGCATTGACTTAGATCTGGAAATACAAAAAAGCGGGTGTCCCAGTGATACCCGCCCGAACATCACGCGTGGCTCCAAAAAAAAGAACAAGGGGGGCGCCCGGCGACTTACCTAACAAACAACCTGCCCCAACAAACAACCCAAACGGACCAATCGCGCCGAGAGCCCCCAAAATCGAGCCGGAATTCAGGTCAAATCAATTGATATACGACCGTCATTAACCGGCTTTTGGCTTGCGACCCTTGACCCGCACCGCGGTTCAAGGGAAGCGGAGATGAAGAATCTCTCATCACCACGCGATGCGTGGTGAAGGACGC
Organism: Patescibacteria group bacterium; assembly: GCA_023487965.1. Classification (GTDB taxonomy): domain Bacteria; phylum Patescibacteriota; class Minisyncoccia; order Phycocordibacterales; family PALSA-1337; genus C7867-002. Next base: position 2,157 of record JAMDBV010000024.1, on the reverse strand, counting down.
CGACATAATTTAACGAGCTTCATTCTGAAATCTACACCTACACATTTCGGCTGTCAACCATTTTATCCCCTGTTTTTCCACAGGTTTTACACAGATGCAAAATACGATCTGACTTCGACAATAGCCTCTAAAGGCTCGGTTTCGAAAATTTATTTCGTCTTTTTACCCTTGTATGTGAAATCCTTTCTATCTTTTTCATTAAAACCACCAACAACCGTTATCTCGCCTTTGATTGGCGGATGCGGATTGTATCCGACTATCTCAAAATCTTCGAATTTGATTTTGTTTATATCTGTTAGCTTTGGATTGATTTTAACCTTTGGAAATGGGCGGGGCTTTCTCTTCATTTGTTCTTTTACTTGGCCATAGTGGTTACCGTAAATATGCGTATCACCGAGCATATGCACAAACTCCCCTACTTTGTAACCGCAAATCTGCGCAAGAATCATTGTGAGCAATGAGTATGATGCGATATTGAACGGAACGCCAAGGAATGTGTCTGCACTGCGCTGATATAGTGCCAATGATAATTTCCCATCTGTAACATTGATATTAAAAAGTGTATGACACGGTGGTATTGCCATTGTATTTCCAGGTTTTGCCATTTCGTATACATATTCCGGATTCCACGCCGATACCACGACATGTTTCCTATCGGGATATTTCTTTGTCTTTTCAATGGCCCACGCCAACTGATCTATCTCCCTCCCATCTGAAGCAGTCCACCTCCTCCACTGTCTGCCATAAACCGGTCCTAATTCTCCGAATTTTTTTGCAAAACCACTGTCTGCTTTTATCTTTGCGATAAATTCATCCTGACTCATCTCTTTAACCTTCTTTTCTTCCATAAGTTTTTTGTATGCCTTGTACGGCCAATCATCCCAAATGTGCACATCATTATCGACCAAATATTTTATATTGGTCTCTCCTCTCAGGAACCATACGAGCTCATGAATTATGCCACGAAAAAATACCTTCTTCGTCGTCAAAAGCTTCCGATCTTTGCTCAGGTCAAATCGCATAGTTCTACCAAAGACGCTCCTTATGGCGATACCAGAATTGAATTCGTGCTTCTCATAGCCATTCTTCATTATATCCTTTAGGAGGTCCAAATACTGGTATTCCGGGTGTTTTGCTTTTCTCATATTCGTATATTATCTCTTGCTTCTAGTCCTAGACTTAATTCCGGCTTTCACTGCCTTCCTCTCCTCTTCCCTCGGCGAAACAAAATGTTGCCAATCGCGACCTTGGTATCTTCCCGTAATCTTGTAATCCTTCATGGGCGCGCTCGATAATTCTGAAAAAAGAATCTGGCCAATACGCATATTTGGCCGCAGTATTATCGGTATCTGATTGAGATTGCACAATTCGAAGGTAATATTCAGGAAATGTCCCGGATTGATAATACCGGCCGTATTGTGGATCACGAGACCTATTCTGGCCAAACTGCTTTTTCCAGACAGATGTATCAGATATTTGTCCGAACCAAAATAATCAACGGATGTACCCAGTATGCTGATGCCGGGGTGTAGGATAAATGAACCGTCGTTATCAACCACGATCTCCCGCGCCTCAGGATAAATCTTATTTACCGGATCGATTGCCGGCGTGGATTGTGTGTTGTGAACGATAAATTTGTTTCCGAGTAGGATATCGTAACTCGCAGGTTGTAGGCGTCCTTCATCGAAACCGTCGATGAGAATCGACCCATCTTTCACAGCCTCTCTTATTTCTCTGTCAGATAAAAACATATTATTCTATGATAAAAGTGTTCTCCGTCCCATAATAATCTTTCCAATTCTTATTGTAATAATCAAACATTCTCTCGAGTCGATCCTGCGGCAGTTCGTCAACGCCAAAGTTTCTCATCATATCCAAGATCTGCTTGTGCGCATCGGCAATCTCATTTTCGTCTGACACTACTTTTTCAAATTCAGCCAAATAACCGTATCCGGCATTTCTATCTATACACACCTTCACATCTTTACCGGAATATTCTTCGCGCTCGCGCGACCATTTCGCCTGGTATGAACACCCCGCACTGATCAGTACTTTGTCCAATTCATCAAGCGACATACTTACCTTCTGTTCAAATTCCACCCTTCTTACTCCATTGTCGCTCGTATCATCACCGACAGAAATCTTCAGTACGAGAAG
>JAMDBV010000056.1:454-4995 GCA_023487965.1 Patescibacteria group bacterium | reverse complement strand
AAAGATAAATCTGGACGATTTTTTCCAGTACGCATTCAACCTGCTGATCGCACTATCCGCGGTCGCGGCCGTGTTTATGATGACATGGGGAGGTTTCGAATACGTGACGACGGATTCTTGGCAGGGGAAGGAGAACGGTAAAACCAAATTTAACAACGCCATTATTGGTCTTTTGATGGTTTTGAGCGCATTCCTTATACTGAAAACCGTTAACCCAAAGCTGGTGGAGATACCGGCAAGCATCCCAAAGGTAAAAATACCATCGTCAATGGCTGAATCGTCATCGAGTATTTTAGGTCGTCTTGTCGCCGATGCGGGGCGCTTTTCGCAAGAGACAAAGACCGTTTTACAAAAAGATATGGCGCTCCAGAATGACACAAAAAGTGCACAGGAAAAGATAGATCAGCTTAACAATCAAATTAAAAGTGGCCAATTATCCGAAGAAGAGGTCACCGCAGCACAGGTCGAGATGGCCAAACTGCAACAACAAATTGACAATAACGACACGACTGTTGCTTTGGACACATTTAAAATAAACATATTCAACAACATTGTCGTAAATGGAACTGTAAGCACGATTGGAGCCGGTCTGGACAGTGGCAGTCTAAGTGAAAAGCAAATTGATGAATATATAAATGATGGAATAGATTACATAGAGCAACAGAAACAACTAGCGATAAAAAGGCTACAGAACAGAAACATTGTACAGGGTATTTATGGTACCGACAGCATAGAAGAAATCGCTATGACAGCTAAAATATTATTATCTCTTAAAGTACTAGATATGAAGATAAACTCTACCACTTTTACCAAAACATTCACGAATACACTTTCATTCGGCAAGCTCGGCTCCTCTATACCGGATGCCCACTTGGGACCAACCAAAAGTAGCAACGCCTCATCAAATAATATGGGTCAAGCAAATGTGGTATCACAGAAAATTGATAACGCATTGCGTAGCCTCGAAGAGCGTTCTATCGGCGTAACAAGTAGTAAACTTAAACAAGATATAACGGACGCACTATCGCAAACACAACAGGATTATAAAAGGGTCTATAAGGACTACCTTATAAAACATTAATTTTTAATATGAATCTGCGGCGTTCCATAATGATAATATTGCCACTTGCTATCACCATTGGTATTTTATATTGGTTCTTCCTTCGCGCTCCTTCTGCGCCCAGCGTGACAGTATCCGTACCCACGAACAACGACAGTGGTTTTGTGCCTTTCGATAGGACTTCGCCAAATACGAATACAAACAGCGGATCGGTTACCGAGACAGGCAATACAAGCACCTCGTCGACGACTGACAATGTCACAAACACCGCTCCGATTCCGGTATTGCGCCAATTGAGCTCAACACCAGTCGGTGGCTATGCGGCCAGTTCGACGGCAAGTTCAACAGTTGTTAGGTGGATAGATCGGGGTAGGGGAAATATATACGAAGCGAGCGTGAACAGTCTCGACACAGAGACGGTCTCAAACACAATCTTGCCGCGTGTATATGAGAGTTGGTGGAATAGCGCCGATACCTCATTCATCGGCAGGTATTTGGATAGCAATAGCGATAAAGTAACCACGGTCATAGCCAATATAACCAAGCGTGACACTACCGGCACATCGACTGACAATGGCGTAGCCGCGGAAACGCCATATGAATTGCGAGGCAAAATGGTTTCCGGCAACGTAATCGCCGTGACCTCATCGCCAAAACGCGACAAGATACTGGTCGTCACAGACGATACCGGACAGGCGGTAGGATATGTGTCAAACTTCGACGGAACCAGACAAACGCAAGTATTTTCCTTGCCGTTTACGCAGATCAACGTCGACTGGCCGGAGACCAATACCATAGTAATCACGACCAAAGCCAGCAATTTTTACAGCGGCTATCTTTATTTCCTGAATATCAAAACCGGCGCCATTACCCAAATTCTCGGCGACATGAAAGGCCTTTCAGCAAAAGTGAGTCATGATGGAAAGAAGGTGTTGTATTCTGTAAGCGATACCAATTCCGGCTTTTTGACTTATATATACGATGTGAAATCAGGCAAATCAGATCCCGTAATATGGAGGACATTGGCCGATAAATGCGCCTGGTCATATGCCAATCCGGCAAATGTCTACTGTGCCGTATCATCACAAGTACCGCGCGGTGTCTATCCTGATACATGGTATGTCGGCCAAAACAGCTTCGTCGACAGTCTATGGCTATTGGACACCTCGAACGGAGATGTTCGCCAGATTGCTGATCTTTTGAATCAAGGCAATGCTATCATCGACGCCTATAATATCACCCTTGATGCCAACGATGAATATCTGTTCTTTATGAACAGAATTGATCAGTCTCTCTGGTCTTTGGATCTCGTCTCCTCAAATTAGGATTTGTTTACGTATCTTTTGCGTATTATCAATTCTTGGACAAGCGTAAATATGGCGCTTGTTGACCAATAATAGGGCAATGATTGACGCCGCTTGTGGGAATTTGGCGGGAATTAGCCAATATATGGAAGCAAAAGCGATCAGTGGAAGAAAAAACTTCATTTGTGTATTCATTGATGCGGCAAAATCGAGCGGAGGCGCGTCGTTTTTGTATTCTTTGGCCGTACTCGGTTTGAATTGCTTGGAAGCTAGGGAGAATTGTAGTTGTATAAATTGCGCCAGCGCCGTAATAATAGCCAGAATGAGACTCGGCTTCGTAAGGTCGACAATTCCGAGAAATAGAGTTTTGAGCACCGGCACCGAGATAAATGAGTAGAGATAGTCTGGGTTGACGGTTGGAATGATTTTGTAAAAAACAGACAGCAGTGCGATAAGTATGGGGAATTGGATAAACAATAGGAGAATGCCCGCAAATGGGCGTATTCCTCTCTGTTTGTACAATTCCATGATCTTCATGGCTTGCACCTGCCTATCGCTGGAATATTGCGCTTTTATGCGATTGGCCTCCGGTTCGACTTCTTTCATTTTGATTTGCGTCAATATAGACGTCTTGGAAAGATGAAATAGGGCAATCTTTACGATAACAGTGAACAATATTACCGCCAAACCGATATCAAGCCACGGAAATACGTCTATTAGCCCGACCAGACCGTTATAAAGTGGCTTAAATATGAGTGTGTTATACATTGTTTAAATGTTTAGGTTAAATATACACTATTTCTTCACAACTTTTAATCCCAAATTCCTGAATAAGTTGCTGATTTCAGCGGTAATGTAGTCGGTCTTGAGTCCTTTCATGTCCTTCTTGGCGATAATGATAACATGTGCCGCGTATTTTATTCTCGGCAAGACTTTTCCCACCACCTCATATATCCTTCTGCGGGCATAATTGCGTTTCGTGGCCTTATTGCAGATCTTCTTCGGCATAACGGCCGAAACTTTTGTGATTTCTCCTGTTATATACCGTACGGTAAACAAAGGGGAGTGGATATAAGCGCCATCTTTGATGACGCCATCGAACTCTTCCTTGGTAAGTCTTTGCGACTTTTTTAGCATACTAAACAGAGAGCTTCTTGCGACCCTTGGCTCGGCGCTTTGATACGACACCCTTGCCACCCGGTGTGCTCATCCTGACGAGAAAACCATGTGTTTTGGCTCTCTTTCTTTTGTTTGGTTTGTATGTAAATGACATAGGGCAAGTATTGCATTATTTATTCACTTTGGCAACTTATTGTCTGCCGAGGTCGGATTTTGCAACAAAAAATTTCATATCCACAACTTATCAACATATTTATATATATTCCACAAGTTCCCATAATTATAAACAGGTATATAATTCATTTACGATACAAAGTTATGCAGGACTACAATCAAATCTGGCAAACAGCACTCATAGAAATGCAATCGTTGGTTTCGCCGGCAAATTATTCTACTTGGGTAAAAACTACGCAGATTATCGGAGAAGAAGAGGGGACAATATATCTGGGTGTACCAAATGAATTTACCAAGGAGTGGCTTTTCAAAAAATGTCACACCTCTATACTCAAAATCCTCAGGCAATTAAGTGAGCATGTTCGCGCCGTGGAATATATCGTCACCAAAGACGAGGAGCATCGCAAGGATGAAATGCGCCGAAAAGTATCAATGGCGCCAACCATAGCCATGCCTTTGGAGAATTTCTATGTGAACAAAGAGGATAACCTCAATTCAAGATATACTTTCGAGAACTTCGTTGTTGGGCCGTTCAATGAACTGGCTCACGCGGCCGCCCTGAGTGTCGTAAAAACGCCCGGAGCGGCATACAATCCTCTGTTTATATACGGGGGAACTGGCCGTGGCAAAACGCACCTCATTCAGGCCGTAGGGAACAAGATTAAAGCGTCATTCCCGAACAAAAAAATCTTCTATCTGACCGCCGAGCGCTTCGGTTCTGACTTCTTTGATTCTCTCCAGAACAATAAAGCTCAACAATTCAAGGAAAAATATCGCAAATATGACGTTATTGTGATGGACGACGTCCAATTCTTCTCAAGCAAACAAAAATTCCAAGAAGAATTCTTCCATTTGTTCAATACTTTTTATGACACCTCGAGACA
>JAMDBV010000056.1:0-314 GCA_023487965.1 Patescibacteria group bacterium | reverse complement strand
CGTAGTCGCTTCAATCAGGGTATGATTGTCGACATTTCTGAATTGGACAAGGAATCGCGCATGGCGATCATAAGAGCAAAGTGTGTGCCGCACAACATAAGTCTTTCGGATGAGATTGTAGATTTCCTGGCCGAAGAGATCGAGGATAATATCAGAGAAATAGAGGGTATTATAAACATTGTTTCTCACAATACACTGCACAAAGGCAGGGAACTAAACATAAACGAGGTCAAAAATATCCTGAAAAATAGTGTAAAGCCCAAGAAGATGCTTTCGGTCAAAGAGGTGGTAAAAACTACGCAGATTATCAGAGA
>JAMDBV010000043.1 GCA_023487965.1 Patescibacteria group bacterium | reverse complement strand
AAGCATTATAAGCCCAATTCCGGTTTTTTTGAATATGTCCTTGGCATGGGATATCTTTCCCTGCTCGCCACTCATATATAGCAAGCCGGCATACGAGAAACTCACGATAGCCGCCAACACGCCGAGAATAATCATCGCATTGATCAGAAATTGTGCTTGTGACATTAGACCGTTAAAATCACATGCAACATAACCTTCCGGCTTAGGGTCAGTACCGACCCACGTAGGCCCGTCGCATATCGACAGTTTGAATTTAGGATTAAACGGATCGAGAGTGGCTGCCATATTATTGTAATGCTTGTTTTATAGCTACGTTGTATTGATCACGCGCACTGCGTATCGCTTCGTCAACCGTCCTTGCGCCGCTCGTTATAGCCCCGATCATATTGCCGAGAATGGCAAACGACTGCGATTGATCGATATCCAACCAAGCCTTGCCGATCAGAGCCGAGCGATCGAAAATTGTCATATACGGATCGTTCGAACCGCCGGCAATGACGACAGAATTGACCGATGGCAAATAAAGCATATTCGATAGAGTTGCCAGATTATTCTGACTGGTCAAGATCGAAAATATCTGGAATGCGGCGTTCTGATTGACGGACGCACGGACAATAGAGAGGCCATACAACCGTCCATAAGTCGCCCTATCTCCACCATTACGCAATTGCGGCATTGCCGCCACGTCAAAGTTGAGATTCGGATTCTTATCGCGGATATCACCTATCTCCGACGCAAAACCAAAGTACGTCGCAAGCGAACCCGATAAGAATGCCAACTTAGAATTTGGCATCCCGCGATTCCATGAATAATTGTTACCGCTCGGATTGGCGAATTGAGCAAAGAACGATATCGCCGATGACGGATCATTGCCGGTATTCCTGTCTAGAGCGCTCGCAACTGAACCGTCAGATTGACGCGCCACGACTGTGTTGCCAGTCTGCAGAAGCAATGTGCCCAAAATTTCGCGCGCATTGGCCACATTGGCAAAATCGCCAAGAGCTATAGCCGAGTGGCGTATATTGCCATTCTGGTCCTTTACCGTCAGAGCTCTGTTTAGGGCTGCAAATTCATCCCAATATTTCGGATACGTGGCCAAACCGGCACTCGCAAAAGTATCCTTATTCCAATACATCATCAGAGGATCGACGACAAATGGCATGGCAAGAATCCCATTCGAGGAAAGGTACATTTGCGCCTCATTGATATATGTATCCATGAATGTTCTCTGTGGCAAAGCGGTATATGGTATAGCCTGAATCTTGTCCAGTTGCGGCAAAAGCATATCGGCCGGTATCAGGATGGCATCCGGCCCGTTACCTCTCGCGAGAGCGTTTATGAAGTCCTGCGGGAATAAACTCTGACTTTTCTCGACGTAATTGATCGTTATCGGCGAAGAAAGCGATTGGTTGATTTTCGCCACATAGGCAGTGAACTTGTCGGCCGGAAATGTTCCCCATACAGTTATCGGAGGCAATTGGGATTGTGCGCCGTTATTACCCTTGAACGTCGCAAAAGCGATAACCCCACCGATGATCGCGATAACAAATACTCCTATGACTGTTATTTGGAATTTACTCATTTATTTTACAAAAATTAAACCATAATGGTGATCACCGGCATTGAACGATGTCTCCAAGGTAAAACCGCCCTTTTCGAATAAAGCCTCCGCCTCGGCACTCGGTACGAAATTCTTTGGACCTATCGGACTCAATTCACTCCAATCTATCAAAAGCAGTTTGCCACCTTGCTTCAATAGTCTTTTCATTTCAAGCACAAAGTCGTCCATTTTGTCGATCTGGAAAAGTATATTGGATGCGATAATACGATCGGCTATACCTTCACGAAGTTTACTGCCACCTATTTTCTCCACATTTCCCCATACGACTTCGATATTGCGCAAGCCGAGTGAAATGCCGTTGTTTCGTATCCTGTCTAAAATATTTTTTTGGACATCGATCGCATAAACACGACCGTTACGACCAACAACCTTGGCCGCCTCTACGGAATAATAACCGGAGCCGGCTCCGACATCTACAACTTTCATACCGTCAGTCAAGCCCAATCTGGCAATATTTGTCGCTGGCTCGGAAAACATGACATTATTATATGCCAAATAACGGCTATATGGAACAAAGATTGTGGACAGTTATCAGAGACAAATCAGACTAGCCAGAGCATCTCCCTCACGGAGTTTCATAACCCTCACCCCCTGCGTAGCGCGGCTCAATGCCGGAATTTCCTTGATATCGACACGGATGACCTGACTTTTCTTGGACATGGCGACTATTTCTTCGTCGGATTCGCTCACGACCTTGGCTGCCATGAGAGGACCGGTTTTACCGGTAACTTTCATGGTAAGTACACCTGAGCCGCCGCGATTTTGCACCTTGTATTCATCCAATTCGGTCTTCTTGCCATAACCATTTGCACTCATGACAAATAGCGCCGCGCCCTTTGTGTCTTTTGCGACAACATCGGCTGATATGACCTCGTCGCTTTTGCCGAGACGGATAACACGCACGCCGGCGGCATTGCGACCCATTTCTCTCACATCATTTTCCTTGAATCGGATCGACTGTCCTTCCTTGGTTGCGATGACAATGTCATCATTCTTGGATGCAAAGGAAGCGGACATGAGTTCGTCACCCGCATCGAGGGTGATCGCGATCAGACCGGAACGGCGCACATCGCGGAATTGTTTGGCCGACGTCTTTTTGCCGGTACCTCCTTTTGTTATCATCATAAGCGACAGACCTTCGGCGGCCTTCTTGTCCTTTGGCATAGGCAATATCGACGTAACTCTTTCACCCTCGGCAAGTGACAAGAAATTCATGATAGATTTGCCCTTTGTGGCGCGTTTGCCTTCGGGTATTTCGTACATCTTGATCTGGTATGCCTTACCGCGATCTGTAAAGAAAAGTATGTCGTTGTGAGTTGTGGCATGAATAAGATGCGAAATAAAATCTTCTTCTTTTGTATCGAGATCAACGACTCCGACACCGCCACGCTTCTGTTTGCGATACTCGGAAGGATCTGTTCTCTTTATGTATCCTCCCTGCGTTAGTACCAAAACGGACTCTTCATCGGCGATCAAGTCCTCAGCGCTGAATTCTTTGACACCGTGCTTCACGATGCGTGTGCGCCTTTCGTCACCATATTTCTCTTTGATCTCAGCCATCTCCTTCTTGATAATATTCCTGACTTTCTTATCACTGCCGAGAATGCCTTTCAATTCTTCGATCAGTGCCTGAACTTCCGCCAATTCATCGAGTTCGACAAGGCGCTCGAGGCCTGCGAGCTTTTGTAATCTCATTTCCAGAATGGCTGTCGCCTGCTTTTCGCTAAACTTAAACTTTTTCATGAGGCCCGCATGGGCTTCTGCAACATCCTTTGAGGCACGAATAAGGGTGATAATCTCATCGATATGGTCTAAGGCCTTCTTTAGGCCGAGAAGTATATGCTCGCGATCGAGCGCCTTGTCGAGGTCGTATTTGGTGCGGCGCCTTATGACTTCTATGCGATGCTTTACGAATTCTACGAGAATGCTCTTTAGGTTGAGTGTATGGGGCACACCATCGACGAGGGCTACCATATTGACATGGAATGACTCTTCCAGTTGGGTATGCTTGTAGAGCTGATTGAGTATTTTCTCCGGGAATGATCCTTGTTTGAGATCAATGACGATACGAATATCTCGGTCCGATTCGTCACGGAGGGCTTTGACGCCTTCGATCGTCTTCTCTCGGACCAGATCCGCAATCCTCATGATAAGCGTAGACTTGTTCACACGATACGGTATCGAACTTATCACGATTTGATATTGTCCCTTTTTGTCCTCGATTATTTCCGCTTCGCCACGGACCACTATACCGCCTCTTCCCGTCGTATAGGCGTGATGAATATCCTTCTCGCCATACATGACAGCGCGAGTCGGAAAATCGGGACCTTTGATGTATTGGAGAAGGTCTTCCGTTGTGGCATCTGAATTATCGACAAGATGTGTCGCCGCATCAAGCACTTCGGAGAGGTTGTGCGGCGCGACGTTACTGGCCATTCCGACAGCAATACCGAGTGTACCATTCAGGAGAAGATTCGGCACAGATGTCGGCAATACAACCGGCTCTTGCCTGGTACCGTCATAATTGGGGCGCATGTCGACGGTATTTTTGTCTATGTCACGCAGCAATTCCGCGGCCAAACGAGACATCTTTGCTTCGGTATAACGCATTGCCGCCGCCGGATCACCGTCAATATTGCCAAAATTACCCTGACCTTGGACCAGCGGATAACGCATGGTGAAATCTTGAGCCATCTTTACGAGCGACTCATATATGGCAGCGTCGCCGTGCGGATGATAATTACCCATGGCATCTGCTACGGGGACAGCCGATTTTCGGAATTTAGACTGAAACGTCAGACCTTTTTCGTACATAGCGTATAGTATGCGCCGGTGTACGGGCTTGAGACCGTCTCTCACATCCGGCAAAGCGCGATCGGTGATAACTGACATGGCGTAGTCCAAGAATGATTCGCGCATCTCTGTGCTCAATGAGCGAGATACAATATTGGCCGTATTTACCGGCTGTGATTCTGGCTTTTTATTATCATTATCCTTGGCCATTTATGATCACAGTATAACATATTACGACTATAAAATCGAGTGTCATACAAGAGAAAACACCCCGTTTTCGCGAGGTGTTTTCATATTGCCGCACAATAAGCCGAATTCTGTTTGCTTCGCCAAAGGCGGAGCAAGACAATCATATATCTGGAGCAATTGTCACCAATTGCTTCTAGCGGCTCTTTCCGCCGAAGCGGAACACGGCCTTGCACCGAAGTAAGGATTTTGCCGTTTCACCCGCGGATTGCTCCGCGAATATTCCGGAGAATTGCTGCGTGACATAGACAAAAATACCGTCGACATGCGCCCCAATTATGACGGTACCAGGCAAGAGCCGGTTGTATTGCCGACATCTGTGCCGAATCTTCTCCTGAATGGTAC
>JAMDBV010000021.1 GCA_023487965.1 Patescibacteria group bacterium | reverse complement strand
TAGTCACGATCAACTAAACGATCGTGATCCTGGAAAAGTACGAGAGATAGCATGATACGAAATGATGAACCTATAGTTTCACGCTCGTCCAGTCTAGTCGCTGCTCAGTCTCCTTTTCAGCTTCCCGCCGGATACGATTGGAGTGGCTATATTGTCGCGGGTCCGAGTGCCCTTGTAAATCTCACACTTTCGCTGTACCCTCACATGGTACTGGAGTCTATACCGCTTGCCGCCGGAAATCAGATAGATATCCTGAGCGGGAATTTCGAGTCGATTTCGTTTGATCAACCCCTCACGATCGCGCTGCTCGGATATGCTCTTTTGCCAGGGCAAAGAAAACCGAAACCTCGTGTGCGTCTTTCGTCAGTACTCGTGAAACTTGCTGCGACAGGTGCTAGTTTGCCTTTGGATTCGCTAGGCAATCTTGTAGTTGATACTGTCGCTTCCAATGGACTGCAATCCGGATCCTTCACGACTTCTGCAACTGCGTCTACAATACAACCCGTACCATACTCAGGTCCAACTGTGATTGGATGGATCACCATCCTTGCTGACGCCGCAAATACTGCACCAGTGCTGATCGGAAATGGAACTCTTGGTGCAGCGGGCATGTATCCTCTAGCTGCCGGACAATCCGTACGAATATATCACCCCGACATGACTGGTCTTTCTATGGTTTCTACAGGCGCTTCGCAAGTTCTTCATTTCATTTTAGGCGGGTATTGACGTGGGATACAATCCTATTCCGTGGAAAATTCCGCGTATGATAGAGTCCACTGATATCATTGTCGCTGATACGTATGATTCATTGTCAGCGAACGGATTACCGTACAATCCGGCGGGTACTTCAGTGCTCACTCCAGGTGTCATGATGGGCTTGAACATTCCTTTTCATTGCCGGAATAGTAGGGGTATTTTTCGCATTCTAGCTGGCGGATCTGTCGCAAATTCAATAGCTGGTGATGGAGCGACTTTAGGTTTTGTTTACAATGCCGGTGTCGCACCGGTGAATGGCGCCGCAATTCCGAACAATTCAGTTGCAGTCGGACCTACAGTATCGGTCATAAGTGCAGTTGCGGGTCAATCGTTTCCATGGTCTTTTGCGGGAATAGGTTTCGTTGGTCCAGGTGCGACTCCAAATTTGATCAACATTGAGCAAGTATTTTGGATCGACCTCAATCTTTTTGCTGTCACCGGCGGGGTAGCGACCGTGACGAATGCATGGGTGCAGATATCGGAGATATTACGATGAAAAAAGAAGTTGAAGTTGGAGTAGTTGTCTTGGTGATCATCGGTACCGGTTTATATCTAGCGTCTCGAAAACAAGCGACAAGCGCAAAATCTTTAAAGGTCATAGTCATGGGAGAATCATGACAACGTTAAGCGTAAGCGTTTCCCCTCAATCATCTAGTACTCCGTATACTATTTCGGTCTCTCCATCGAGCTATACATTAGGATCGAGCGGCGGAACGATCACACCAGTAGTGAAAGTTCTGCAAAATGGATCCCCGGTTTCCGGTGTATCCGTCACGATTTCAAATTCTCAATTGGGACTTTCTGAAAGCGGGATCACTGATTCCAACGGAAATGCGTCCATTCAACTCATTATACCTGGAAACACGACTTCTCAAACAGAAACGTATATTTTTGGAATTGCGGCTCAACAATCGTCTTCATCCGGATCCGGATCCTCAGGAAATGCACTTGGTCCTGGACTTTATGAACTTGAGTATGCCGGTACATACGGTCCAATTGGAAATTCCTCATCTGATCCAAAGATAGGGACGGGTACTGCCACTGTCACCGATGGTGCAGCTGTCGGTGTATATGTATCCGCTCCATACTACCTCTCATCACAAGGGGACTACTATGTCCTGGTTGGATCCCACATGCTCGTGCTTCATGCCGGTCTCGCAAGTTTCTCTCAGAATGATGGAAATTTCCTGATAGTGTGATGGTCCATGTATTCCACGTCTATACATGGGATCCAGATCCAATCTAATGAACCTTTTTCCGGATCCCATCCGGGACACTGGCAAATAGATCTTCAATTCCGGATTCCATATATAGACTATTTAGGATACCTCGCCGATCTCAATATCGTGGGCGCCATAGCACAAGTTTATGCCGGTTCAGTCATGAATTTTCGATCATATGCCGTCAATAATCTGGACTGGAGAATCGAATTTGATGTGAATAGTCCGGAAATATTACCTTTGCTTGAAGTTGTTATTCCGCTGATTCTCACGGTCATAGGACTATATATCATTCTCGATATCGTTTTGACCATTTCGAAAAATCCGATTCTCAGTACCGGATTTTCAATTCTTATGATCGCCGGCGCGGGTATAATTGGTCTATACATCTACTCGAAGGTGAAAAAGAAATGATTTCCATAGATTATACGGCTCTCGCAATATATTCCATTGTAATTGCTTTTTTGATTCATTTAGAGGTCAGGGTAGATACTTTATACCGGCTTTTGATATCTCGCTGAGGTGAAAAATGACAGCAACTGACGCGTCTACAACGATCCGGTATAAACCCGTTGGAGTGACACACATCGTGATTATGGCGATTGTCGCTCTCATGATTGTCGCCATCAACTATATCCTGGTTGCATTGGGACATGCCACTTCTCAGGCTGATATAGGATATATCACCATGGGGAATATTGTGATCTCGATCGCGAATGCGTATTGGCTTGTCCGGCTATCCGTCAACGCACAAGGCGTGACAGAATCGACAGTAAAGCCTTGAGACGTATATTTCTATGATGATATGTCTCAGAATGCCTAGAATTTTATTATTTTGATGTCCATTAATTTTATATTTGTCAAAATGATGTCATTTTCATGAAAGTTGGAATATATGCACGTGTCAGCACTGACGACCAAATTCTCGAGAATCAACTCTTCCGTCTACGACAATATTGTCAGGATCGATCATGGGAATATCAGGAATACTTTGATCATGCGTCCGGACGATCAAATATACGTCCTGGACTATCAAGCATTTTGCGAAATATATCTCAGCTAGATGGTATATTGGTATTGCGTCTAGATCGATTCGGTCGATCGCTGAAAAACCTCATGACGAATCTGGAATATATACGAGATCATGGAAAATTCTTCATGGCAATTGACCAGGGTATATCTCTCTCATCAGATCGAAAACCGATAGATGATTTTATGTTTTCGATTTTGGGAGCAGCTGCACAATTGGAATCAGAATGGATTTCTGAAAGAGTTCGAGATGGCATGGCTCGTGCAAAGAGAAGCGGAATATCGATCGGTCGACCCCGGATCATCGATCGAAAAACGGGAAATCAAATATTGAAAATGAGGAAAGAAGGATCAACCTACAGGGAAATCTCAAGAGCCATGGGAATCAAAAAAATGACAATATACAATTGGATCAAAATGTACAAAAAGGATTCTCATCAAAAGGACGAGGATCCTTCATATATTCGTCGGAATAGAGTCAAGGATGTGGTTTCTGTACGCTTTCCTGTAGTCGATTCATGACTTCTTGATCGACTTTCACTATGTCGTTGTCGTTGTACACGAGTCCGTACATATATAGTGCACTTCTGTATTTTCGGATTGTTCTGGAATCTCCCCCGATTTTCCATCCAATGAGCATGTCCAGCTGCCTGGAAGAGATATTTTTTCCCTCATCCTGAGTCGATTTCAACTGAGCACCAATATCAAGCAGTTTCTGGCTGAACGACATATATACCTTCATCCTTTTCTATCTGCATGAATCGGACGGAAACATACAGAACCATCGGTCCGGGTCCGTCGACATACATGGCTAGTATTCCAGGGATAGACTCAGTCTGGAGTGGCTTGTAGACGAGCGTTTTTCTGCCTTGTAGAGGCTGTCTATAGATTTTGACGAAATGCCACACAAATTGGTCCGTCACCGTCACGTAGATCTCTCTAGGATCGGCGCCTAGAGGTATCTGATCAGATCCCAGGTAGAGATCCTTGACATATGTCTTTCCATGGTATACATTCCAGCCTTTCCTGGTTGTTCTCACGAGCAACACTCGATTCGTTTCTTGCATAGGTTTGTTCACCCATGCCTGGAATACACTCTAGGATATATCTTTTTTTGTGTGTGCGTGTGTGTGTGTGTTTCGATTCTTTATGATCCCCCCCTTGCAACCCCCCCTTGGTAACGCCTTCATCAAAAGAGTACACTCTAAAACAATGTATGCACGCACACACACACACGCACATATTTTTCTGATATATCCTAATAGGAAAGATATATCATGTGTGAAGTCTTCCAAATTAATCAGAGAATTAATTTCGAGGATCTTTCCAGTCCGGTACTCTCGATCTCAATTGCCGAATCAAATTGGAATACGTCATGAGAACATCACCGAGAATATATATTTTCTGTAAAAACGGGTAAGGAAATAGGTGTGTGTGCAAGAAAATACTTCCTTACCCGCATAAAGTAAGTATATTAGAGTTATTAAGATTTGCGATGTAAGTAAATGTACTTCAAGATATATCGTAAAACAAGGTATATATATTCGGTTTAGTATCGATACGCATGGCTTTTTGGAATCGATCAAAAGAACTTGCGAAAGAAATCAATGAAATGAAAGGCATGCTCAAGGCATACTCGAATATGCACCAATCGCAATCTATCCCCGTTCAATCAGTCCCAATAGAATCCCAATCAAATTTCAACCAAAATCAAGAAAAACAAAATGACAGTTGGGATTTGACCGATCCTGATAATTTTTCTAAGGCAATCAACAATGCGAACAGCAATAAAGAATTGGATTGGATCGACCAGAAACGGAAAATGCAATTGAAAGTGAAAAATTCTGAAAGAATGAAGGCATGGAAACGAAAACATCCAGGATCACCGGAAAGACTAGAAGAAGATGAGGATACAATCGAGAACGGAATACCTGATGAGTGGTTTTCGACCGCGATAGACGCATGGAATTCGGCGCCGAAAGCGCTCAAAAATCCAATCAACAATTGGATGAAAGAAAATCTGCATTTTGAAATAGATGATATCCTTGGTGATCAGCAAAATTTCAATCGGGTTCTCGGTGCAATACGAAATCAAAAATCTATAGCACCAAAAGAAGAGAAGA
>JAMDBV010000031.1 GCA_023487965.1 Patescibacteria group bacterium | reverse complement strand
ATGCGTACTCTTATCACCGTAGAATACAAGATATCCCAAGAACCGATAAGAGGTCCAAAAGGATTAACCGTTATAGTCGAGAAAAAATAATATGATCAAAACAAAAAAATCATTCACAAAGCGTCTAAAAGTCGCTAAAAGCGGCAAGATTTTGGCTCGTCGTGCAGGTCAGAACCATTTCAATGCCAAAGAACGCTCAAGGGCCAGTACCAACAAGCGTACTATGCGTGTTATCAATATTAGCAATAAGATAAGAAGCCGCTTCTTGGCAACAATATAAAGCAATACCATGGCAAGATCAAAAAAAGCAGTTCACGCGCTCAAGAATCGTCGTTCAATCCTAAAGGCCGCAAAGGGTTATCGTTTCCGCCGTTCCAAGACCGAAAGAGCCGCAAATGAAGCGCTCGCACATGCAGGCGCATACGCCTTTGCACACAGAAGGGATAAAAAGAACGATTTCCGCAAATTATGGAATGTACGCATAAATGCCGGTCTCAGACCACTCGGCCTTTCATATAGCCGTTTTATAGGTTTGGCAAAGAAGAAAAACATAGCCATAGATCGCAAATCGCTCGCTCATCTTGCCAACAAACAACCAGAGACTTTCGCTCGTTTGGTAAATGCGATAAAATAACAGTAGATTTTATCTCCATCAGATAACGTATTTCTTCCCGATATCCGGTACGATTGCGTTTACACCCAATTCCACATTTAACCTCCTTGAGAGATGCGACGATGCACCCAATTCGCCCATGGCGACAAATACCTTCTTTGGCATTTTATCCGCATTCTCTACAAATTCCACCAAATGATCGCTGTCTTTGTGAGCCGAAAAGCCATATAGGGTTTCTATTCTGGCTTTGACTTTTATATGTTCACGCCCGATTCTGACTTTCTTGGCGCCTTCGGCGATCTGTCGACCCAATGAACCCGCCGCTTGATATCCGACTAACAGTATCGTGTTTTTCGGATCAGGCAAATAATAAGCCTCGTGACCAACTATCCTACCGCCTACCGACATACCCGAACCCGCCAGAATTATCTTCGGATTTGGACTATTGCGTATCAGAGCCGATTCGCCCGAATCGACCGTGAATTTCAATTTTGGAAATGAGAATATATCATCACCCGATCGGATCTGATTGCGTATATTGTCGTTGAACAAAACGGTATTATTCCGATATATTTCTGTTGCTCTGCTTGCCATAGGAGAATCGAGGAATACCGGGATCGATCTGATCTCACCTTTTTCGACCATATTGTTCAATTCGAGAAGCAATACTTGCGTCCTGTCGATGGCAAATGACGGTATTATGAGCGCACCACCCCTATTTACGGCATCATTCACTATATTCCTCAAGATCGCAATCCTGTCTTCTCGCGATTCGTGATTGCGATCACCATAAACGCTTTCCATGACAATATAATCCGCATCCCCTATATTTTCCGTATCGCGCAAAAGAGGTGATGGAGAATTACCCAGATCTCCCGTAAACAGTATTTTTCGACCTTCACATACTATCTGAATCATCGCCGAGCCGAGAATGTGTCCGGCGTCTTTGAAATATATTTGCGCTGGTCCCAGCGTAAACTCAGTATGATAATCGACCGTTTTCCAAAGCGACAGAGCCTGGTCAACGTGTGACATATCGTACAGAGGCATCTGCTCTGAAGCGCGCATCGACATGATACCGACGGCGTCGCGCATCACCAATTCGGCCAATTCCTTGGTCTGTGGTGTAGAATATATCTCGCCTCGGAAACCTTCTTTGACCAGTTTACCGATTCTGCCGACATGATCGAGGTGTGCATGAGTGATGAGGAGATAATCTATCGAAGCCGGATCATAAGCGAACCGTTCCGCATTGCTTTCATCAGCAAGACTTTCGCCCTGGATCATGCCACAATCTACAAGCATCCTCGTTAAGTTGATTTGCAATAGGAAATTCGCACCCGTAACTTCCCCGACACCGCTTTCGAATGTCAGTTCCGCCATATTATTTTTTGCATGATAAGATATATACCGATGAATAAAAAGCGATGAGCGACCCCACAATGTCGTTGGCCAGATCCTTTGCGGTATCGACATAGTAACCGAACGTCCACAGCGGATATCCGGCAATATCATATGCGATCTCGAACCCTTCCCATATCAAACCGGCCAGGAGCGTGCCCGATACAACACGTACAAATATCTTCATCCGGTCAGTTCCGTGTCGATATATAGCGAACAATGCAAGACCTATACCGCAGCCACCAGCAATATGCATAACCACGTCATATAACGGTATACTCGTATACCAGCCGAGGTCAGATCCGTAAATATGTCCAAGAAGTACCAGCACAAGCAACACTATCGATGCGATATAATATCTCATCGGCTTATTATAACGAAATCGACAATAAAAAACACCCGCTAGCGGGCGTTCTTTATCGGTTGCGAGAGTACCATACCTGTTTAATACAGGTGGGTGACCTCACATAGAACGCCAAGGCGTCTACGAATCCGAACCCGCCATTTTGCATTCATGCGTGTACACAATACATAAGTGCAAAAGGGCGGATTCATTGGTCTCCCTAATGGTTTGGTATAGGGTTTATACTCTCACAACCTAATTTAATTTTAATATCCTGAATGATTTAGACAAGAGGAAAATCAGTTGCAACACTCATTTGACGGCACTGCCAATATCATTCCAGTATGCCATCAAGATCGGAATTGTATATGATCTGTTCGCTGACTATTTTGTAATTGTTTATTTCATTCTCTTTGAACCAATGTTTGATCTCGTCTTCGGCTTCATTTACGGAACCGGAAGCGTGTATCACATTGCGGATTGCGCGACCGTCGGCATCACTCATACTGTACGAATCCAGAACATAATCGCCGCGTATCGTGCCAACATCAGAAGTCAAAGGTTCCGTACCGCCGGTAATCTTGCGTACTATCTGGACCGCGTGAGCTCCCTGCCAGATCATGGCGACAACAGGTCCACTCGTCATATATTTTACCAAAACCTTCAGTATCTTTTCGGTAACTTTGAGCGGATCGGTAGAGGGCGGTTTCAAACCCTTGTCGGTATAACCCTTGATCGACTTCAATCCGGTCTTCATGCGCCACTCAGGATCGAGCGTATAGTGTCTCTCTATCATGTCGGCTGTCGGTACAAGCATTTTGACGGCCGTGAGTTTGAGTCCGATTCGTTCGTACCGCGAAATTATCTCACCGATAAGACTGCGTTGTATGCCGTCCGGTTTTATTATTACGAGCGTCCTCTCCGAACTTGGGTGTTTGGACATGTTTTTTTGCTTATTATAATAAAATATTATTGAAAATAATGATCATGCCGTCAATATCTCCGCCTTGCCCTTTGTGATCAATACTGTATGCTCGAAATGAGCACTTTGCATACCGTCGGCTGTACGGTATGTATAACCATCCGGTGACAATACAACCTCCTCAGTTCCGATATTGAACATCGGTTCGATCGCTATAACCATGCCCGGTTTTAGGATGGGACCGGTACCGGCTTCGCCGAAGTTTGGAACAACCGGCTCTTCGTGAACGTTGTAGCCGACACCATGACCGGCCAAAATATCGACAATACCGTAACCGTGAGATACGGCACACCTTTCGATCGCTTCGCTTATATCACCCACACGAGCTCCACCTTTGGCCGCTTTTATTCCGGCAAGCAATGCTTCTTTTGTAACCACGAGAAGCGTTTCGAGTTCCGTTGAAATGTTGCCGACCGCCACCGTCACCGCCGCATCCGTAATCATGCCATCGTGTTTGAGCCCAAGGTCAATACTGACAATGTCGCCCTCTTTGAGTATTCGCGCGTTTTCGTTTGGTATGCCGTGGACAACCTCATCGTTTACAGACACACATATATTTGCCGGGAATGGTCTTGCGGCGCCATATGGTTGATAGTTAAGAAACGGCGATTGATCTCCTTTCTCGGCTATGAGTGCCGCCGCCGCATTCTCGATTTCCAGAGTATTGAGACCGGGCTTTATCATCTTCGCCAATTCACGCAGAATGAAGGCATGTCTTTTGCCGCCTTCGCGCAATTTCGCTATATCTTCTTTATTCTTGATGGTAATCACAGATTGAAATTAACCGATATCGGCAATTTTGGCAATATCGACGCCGATGGCTTCTATCGTCCTCTCCCCATCGATATCATGAAATCGATACGCCGCATTTTCGCGATAATAATCTATTGCCGGCATTACCTCGGTGTCAAACCAATCGAGTCGCGACTCGATATCGTGTTTATTGTCGTCAACCCTGTTCCGCTCCATCATACGCTCGCGTGACCATTCACGGCTCACATTGAGATATATGATATCCGGCTTGTCTATACCATAAAATCGAAACGCGGTGTCGAGCACAACCGCTTCATTGAGACGCCTCGGTGTACCGTCTATGATGATATTCGCATCTTTCTTCATCTCGCTCACAAAAAAATCCGACCACAGATGAACGGTCAAAAATTCCGGCTGCAAACCGCCGTCCTTGTATATCCGATTTGATATTTCATTGGTATAATTTTGTCCCTGAATGAATTGCCGAAACAGTTTGCCGGTCTCTAAATGAATAATACTTTTCTCCGGCTCCGCTCTCCGCAATCCCGTTTCGAGACCGGCCGCCTGCGTACCTTTGCCACAGCCGGAACGGCCGATAAACACGAAAACTCTTGATATACTCATATCTCAATTATAACCGATATGAATGTTTCGTCTATGATTCGTTAATCGATAACGACTGTTTGAAACCGGAAAAATATGCACTGTGTATTTTGCAAGCGTCTTCAGTTTCGCCTATGCGCCGATTCATGGAACTATGACTTTCATCATTACCCGTAAAACCGGTAGCGACCATTCTGGCCAATTCTTCGATTGATTGCTTTATAGATTCATCCATGTATTTCATAAGAATATCGGTAGTTCTGACTATCTCTGCCTCAACGTGACGAAACCGCTCCTCGAATTGATCGAGATACAACTCAATGTTCACAAATCGCTCCTCGAATTGATCGAGACGCTTATCTATAGCAAGAAAACGCCGGTCGATCTGTTCAAGACGTTCGTCTATAGCGACAAAACGTTGGTCAATACTCCCAAACTTCGGCTCGAGAGCACCTACAATCTTTAGCGTAATTTTTGTAATATCTTCTTCTGTAATCATTTGATTTATAATTCTGCGGTGTGGTTATCGATCTTCTGA
>JAMDBV010000049.1 GCA_023487965.1 Patescibacteria group bacterium | reverse complement strand
GAAATTGCTCATTGATCTCTGGCGATATCTGATCACGCATCTTTATGATTTCCGGCATTATTTCCCAATGTGCCGGCACATCCGACATTTCCTTCCTCGTGCGCATATGTATCGTCAATGCCGGCAAATGCATTTCTAGGAGCGCACGTATCCATTCCAGGTCTATCTTGTTATAGCCGAGACGAGTCTTCACCGAAACCGGCACTTTACCCGCACCCCGACGCGCCGCTTCGATCAGCGCAATTGCCTTTTTGGGATCCTTCGTCAATGATGCGCCGCCACCTTGTTTCTCCACCGCGCGATCCGGACAACCCATATTGATATCGATGCCGTCAAAACCCATCTTCGCCAATTTCGCCACCGCCTTCTCCATCACTTCTGTTTTGCCAGTAAATACTTGCGCCACGATCGGCCTTTCTTTCGGAGAAAATTTGAGATCAATGAGCAATTTCCTATACCCTGCCGACAATAGTCCGTCCGCTGATACGAATTCGGTCCAGAGAATGTCCGGCTTGCCGTATTTTGCGAACATTTGCCGGAATGCGAAATCGGTCACATTGGCCATCGGCGCCAATGCAAAAAAAGGTTTCGGTAATTTCTGCCAGAATGTTTTCTTGGCCATGGTGCTAAATTAGCACAGTTTCCATGAAATTTCAGCAGTGTTTCAAAGCGTAATGATACCGACTCTATTTGTCATTTAGACTTTGAACTTTGGAATTATATTATTTCACTTTCTCGATCAATTTCAATTCATCAGCATCTCTCGATGCGCTGTTGAGTAGGACAATGGCGTATAGATCTTTGTCTTTGCCGAGACCAAATAGTGACGCGCTTGTAAGTCCCGCCTCCGGAATATAACCGTTTTTGCCACCTTTGTAGTTTGACCAATTCAAGAAATGAGTCGGATTGATCCACGTATGACCTTTTACCGTCATGGACTTTTGCAAAGTTATATCGATAATCGCCGGATCATTCTGCCGTATCCAACCGATGATTATCGAGAGATCCTTCGCCGTCGAAATATTCTCCGGAGAAAGACCGGAAGGATCCGCGAAATACGTCGCGTACGCGCCGATCGATTGCGCAAAATCATTCATGGCCTTGATAAATTTGCTGCGACCATAATGCCGCGCCAATGCCTCGGCGGCATCATTCGACGAAACCATAAGCAATGGATAGTACAAATCCTGAGCCAGGAATATCTCACCGTTTCTAAACTGCGCCGTATTGCCGTAAGTCGTCGTAACATTCCGGTCGATTTTGACATGATCGCTCGGAGATATGAGTCGACGCGCCACAACCGCGGTGATCAGTTTCGTCACCGAAGCGATGGGTAATGTCCGATCGTCGTTTGAACGTGCCACGACCGAACCGTCATTGAGATTCTTTACGATATACGCGCGCGCCGTCACCACACTGACGGCATTGTGTGGCAATGATTGGGCCGCATTATTGATCATATTTTCCTCTTCATCGGCACTGTAGCGGATGAGTCTCTTAAATCCAACCACAGTCGTATTTGAATTGTTCGATCCGGCGAAGGCGTCCGCAACCGCGGCAAATGATATGGCGCGCGTGGCGCCGGAATTATTGATCATACTCCATAATCTACCGGAGCCATAAGCGATGCCGATACCGGCAAATATCGCGAATAGGCCGCCAAATACGATAGTGAAGAATTGCTTCATGGCAATATTATCGCACAATTCATTTTACTCGCCTATAAAAAACATTATCGCCGTATCGCAGATCGATCGAGTCAAACGCCAGCGGCTCATCTTTACTCCTCGCATCCGCAATCATTTTTTTCCAGAATACCGCAAGGTTGGCCGCTTCATCCTCGAGAACGTTTTTATCATTAAAATAAATAACGACTGTACCCGTGGTTGAAGCGTTGTCGCTAGTCGGACCAGTGGTAGGATTGGAAGCGTACATTTCGTATTCACCCTCCGGCTTCCACAAAATACCCTTCACATTTATACCGGCTGTCCGTGCTTCATCATAAAAATCATTTATAGCATGGAATATGTCCGTTCCCGTCGCGAATTTACCGATTACGTCTGAATTATCCGAAAAAGATTCCGGCATATAATACCTCTTCACACTACCGAGATACGATGCGGCGTTATCAAAAACAAGACCGTTCGTGTCACCTTTGAAGCAATGTTCGACGCTGTCGGAGAGATTGCCATCCGTCAGATCGGGCAAATCGGTACAAACAATCGCCGAAGCCTGTCGCTCATTGACTGTGACAATTATTTCATTGAGATTGTATCGATCGACTTTGACCGATGCGATCTTCGGAGCGATTGCAGTTATGTCATGCTCGATCGCTCCTTTCGGATATAGAAAAGTGTTTGCCCGAGAAAGGACGCCGAGATACCGACCCCGCATATCATTCATGGCTTTGGATACTATCACCGCTTCCAATGAACTATCATCCGCGACCACGGATACACAATCGATCGAAATGAATGCGAGTGAACTGATGCGCGCCACGACAAATATCCAAACGGCAACCGATATGACGGATAACGAGGATATGGTGATTATTTTCCTGCGTTTATTGTGGATATATTTGGCCGATTGACGAGAACTGCGCGAGCCGCGTGTATAATTCCTGACTTCATACATATTAGCCTTTCGTGATCTTATTCTTGCCAAAATATTTGACGAGAACGTCCGGAATGCGGATACTGCCATCCTTCTCTTGGAAATTCTCCACCAAAGAAACCAAAATACGCGGTGTCGGTATGGCTGTCGAATTGAGCGAATGTACATACTTGAGCGTACCGTCTTCATCGCGATACCTGATATTGAGCCGGCGCGTCTGGAAATCGTGGAAATATGATGCGGAACTGATCTCGCGATACTTGCCTTCCTTGGGCACCCAAAGCTCGACGTCATATTTCTTTACCTGACCCAAACCGAGATCGCCTCCACAGTTCACAACTGTGTGATACGGAATACCGAGCATTTCGATAAATTCCTCAACATTACGATTGACCTCATCGTGCAGTTTGACCGACGTCTCGTGATTGGCCTCGCAAAGCACCACCTGCTCGAATTTGTAAAATTCATTGACCCGAATGAGACCACGCACGTCCTTGCCATGCGCCCCCGCTTCACGACGATAACATGGGGAAAAACCGAGATAGCGCATCGGCAGAGATTCGGCTGGCAATACTTCATCGGCATGATAACCCATGATCGGAACTTCGGCCGTGCCGGCGAGATAGTCGCCATCTTGCGTCTTGTACAGATCTTCTTCGCCTTGGGGCAAATAGCCGGAACCAAAAAGATTGATCTTGCGCACCACGATCGGAGGCAATATCGGCTGAAAATTTTTGGAACTGAAGAATTCCAAAGCGAGGTTCCAAATGGCGAATGACAATCGAACCGCATCACCAGTCAGGAAGTATCCGCGAAAACCATGGACTTTTGAACCGCGTTCGAAGTCGACCATGCCGAGATCGGTCATCAACTGAACATGATCCTTCGGCTCAAAGTCGAATTTCGTCTTCTCACCCCAACTCTTGATCTCAACGTTTTCAGCATCGCTCACCCCTTCCGGCACGGACATATCCGGAATATTTGGCACCGCTAGCATGAGAGTCTGCCACTCCTTCATAATTTCCTTGAGTTCCTCCTCGTTTTTCTCCAGATCACTTTTGACAACTTTCATCTCTTCGATCAATTTTGCCCGGTCCGCGCCGGCATTTGCAATCTTGGCACTGGCGGCATTTTGAGCCGCGCGTTTTTCTTCGGCCAAAGCCGTGATCTTGCGTCTTTTATCGTCGACCGCGAGCAGGGCCTCGACGTCGAAAGTAATATGCTTTTTCTTGGCCGCCGAAGCGATAAGGTCCTTATTTTCCCGAATGAATTTGATATCCAACATAACATTATAATAGCAATATTTATCCATTAGGTACAGTTGCCTCCTGCCGGACGCCTCGCCGAAAGGCAACGCCTGCCGAGGTCGGACCCTGCCATGTCAAAAACGATGGCAGGGTCCGACCTCGGCGACATCATAAATGTGGATAAACTGTGGATTGCGTAAATATATCCACTATCGTAAAAATTTCACAAAAAATCATGTTCGATATAATCAATTTATGAATATAGAGATAAATCGCATGGAAAAGGAGCAATATCCTTTCCTTCTGAGACAGATCAATCGTTTGCCAAAATCCATGGACCGGATAGGACAAATACCGTCGGACGATCACAAATTTTTATGCATCGTCGGCTCAAGGAGGAATACCGACTACGGCAAGGAGGCGTGTGACAAATTACTTTCGGGTCTCAAAGGTTATCCGATAGTCATCGTTTCCGGCCTCGCCATCGGTATCGATTCGATCGCGCACGAGAGCGCGATCAGGCACAGCATAAAAACGATCGCCTTCCCCGGATCGGGCTTGGATCATAGGGTACTATATCCGGCGATTCATCGGCGATTGGCCATGAAGATAGTCGAGAGTGGTGGTGCCATCGTATCTCCTTTTGCCAGAGACCAAAGAGGGGCGGAGTGGACATTTCCGGTACGCAATCGCCTGATGGCCGGCATCAGCCATGCCACACTTATCGTTGAAGCAAAGAGACATAGTGGTACTCTCATCACGGCTGATTATGCCGCCGAATTCGGTCGTGACATCATGACGGTGCCCGGTTCCATATTCTCGGACAATTCTTACGGACCGCATATGCTCCTGCGCCGTGGCGCCATTCCAGTCTCGACGTCCGCTGATATACTCGAAGCTCTGGGCTTCCGCATCTTGCGCGATCAGACGGAGTCCGCCTTGCCAAATTTCGCCGAGATGTCACTCAATGGGGATGAAAAAATCATTATCGACTTATTGCGCTCCGAGCGCTTGTCGACAAGTCAGATCATCGACAAAACCGGCCATTCGGCGTCTCATCTTTCATCAATCATTTCCGAACTGGAATTACGCGGCCTTATCGCCGAGAATGACGGCGTGTATAGGTTATCTTGACCGCACCTTCGAAATAGTCCGGCCTATTTTATTCAGCACCCTCTTTATATCCGCCTTGCGCGTGTATCGTCCAAATGAAAATCTGACCGTGTTTGCACTATTGGCGCCGATCGATCGCAATACGTATGATTCCCCTGAATCGCGCAAACACGAGCTCTTGGTCGAGGCCGCCACACCGAGAGCATCCAGCTTCATTACGAAAAACTCATTATCTATTCCCAGTATCGAAACACTTGCGATGTGCGGCGATACATTATCTCCCCCATTA
>JAMDBV010000053.1 GCA_023487965.1 Patescibacteria group bacterium | reverse complement strand
TGTTACAAATCTCTTAATTTCTCGATATTTTGACTGAATTCTCATTTTGCGCCCATTTGATTAATGAGTGCAATATGTATCTGACCTTAGTCAATTTCTTAGAGCCACGAATCTCGGGTATTGA
Source organism: Patescibacteria group bacterium (assembly GCA_023487965.1). Taxonomy (GTDB): domain Bacteria; phylum Patescibacteriota; class Minisyncoccia; order Phycocordibacterales; family PALSA-1337; genus C7867-002. Next base: position 5,215 of record JAMDBV010000053.1, on the reverse strand, counting down.
TTTGATTTCATATATTAAATTTCTGGGAATAGTACTTTTAAATTCAAATACGGTTGGTATATGGGCAAATCCATCAGATGCACCATGAACTTTGTTAGATTTGTAAGTTATATCGCCTGGTAATAACCCGGAATAATGTATTTTAAAAAATTTACACCATAACATTTTTATATTAATCCATATATCTCTAGTAAAATTATTGATCGGAGAGGTTATACTTGTGCCGGCGTATAATTTATTGAAACTTTCTATAAATACAAGTCCATTAGTTTTTACCACTCTAGTCATTTCGTTTATCGATTCTTTCCTCTTCTGTTTAGTTGCAACCGCATTGATTACGAAACGTGGGCAAAATACAAAATCAAACTCGTTATTATTGAATGGTAACGATGTCATGTCACCAACCACGAATTTCACGTCATGGAGGTTTGATTCACGAGCTCTTTTTTGTGCAGCCTCAATCGCCGCAGGAGTAATATCGACCCCTGTCAAATCGAACCCAAGCTTGGCTGCACCGATCGAAAAACGGCCAGATCCACATCCTAGATCAAGTATTTTTGCTCCCGCCCGAAGGGTTTTCAAAATGGCTTCTTCAACTGGTCTAAGTAAAGCCGTGGAATAATACGGAACTTCATCTGTGTAGTGTTTGATATTGAAGTCCTTAATTTGTTGATAGTATTTTTCTTGGTCCATGATATCTTTTCAGTTTTGTGATTAAGTACCTTGTTTTATTCTTCGCCAGGCATAATCTTTGTTTATAAACAGCCTTATTGAGACTATCATATGAGTTATACTCCTGACTATTTTATACAGGGAAAAAAGCATCAACTGATTTGTAGGGAAGTTTAGTACCTTTTTGATATCAACCCTTCTTTTTAATTCCCTCGAACAGAATTGAATACGATCTTTTGAGAATTCTTTATTCATCTGCAGAGAGCTACCCATTATTCTAATAAAGCGCCTATAATAATCTAATATGGAATTCACGGAATTAAAATACAAAAACGAATCATTGATTTTTTTTGTGTCTGGCCAATATACATATTGTAGGAATTGATCTTCGTTGGCGATATCCGATGATAAATACACATAATTCTCCCTTAACAATAGTACAGACCCCCCTAAGAGGTATTCGCTTGGCTTTCTATAAGGTTGCGCATCAAACTTAATTCCAAGAATTGCGCTCCAGAATCTTTTATATGGATTCTTCTCATATCTTTTTGAGCGGACCCACTTACTAAATACACACCTCGTTTTATTTATGGATAGTGCTTCGATAAGCCTTGAAGCGCAATTAGAATCCAAGATGACATCATCGTCTACAAAATGTAATAAATCAGAATTAGTATACTCGAACATCGTATTCATTGCCGCTGACTTACCTCTTTTATAGACGTTTTTGATTGCTTTGATTTGTATTCCATTATTTATATATTTTTGTATAAACGAAGTTACTAGTTCTGCTGTATTATCCGTGCAATGATCCAAACAGACTATTATTTCTTTTTTTAGTGGAATGGATATCGTTTCCAACGACAATAAAACCGATTCAAGAGTTTTCTCTATTGTTCCTGCACCATTAAAGGTGGGTATGCATACGGAAATCGATGACGGGTTATTATTCCCCGTGTGTTTAATTATTGGTTTTTTGAAGTAATATATTTGTCGTGCTCTTAGGAGATTTTCTTTGTCATAGGGCATTTGTCCTAGCGCATTATAAAATTCTAGCCATTGTGATTGTTCTATGTTTTCGTCCTTCGGCACTTTTAAAATTTCTTTTGTCATAAGTCTAAATACAAAGATGGTGACTTCTTTGAAATGTATAGTATCACTGTTATCTAATGTAAAAGAGTATTTTTCTACTCCGATCTCAGAAATAAATTCCGGGGTCTTATCAAGAACAAATTCCTCCCGAATCTCTCTAGTTGCTGCATCCTTTGGCGTTTCACCATTTTTTATGTGACCTTTAGGAATAAAAAAACCATCTTTTCCTTTTGGTTTTATAAGTGCAACAAAAAGTCTGTGGGTCTTTTCCTCTTCATAAAACACAAAACCGCCAGCCGATTTGTGGTATACTCCTTCTGCGGTAACTTTTATTTGATCCGCTTGGTTGAATTGCATATATTTTAGCGATGATACATTATGAGATATTAGCATTGAATTGCATAATCCTCAATCATTCACTATTTTCAGACAGAAGCGTCTGAAAATTTTTAGCTAGTATTGATATATTAGTTTTATTCGGTACTTGTAAACGTGTGAGTATATAATTATCCGAAGCGGAAAACCATTTTGCTTATACGCTCAAGGATCAATAATTAAGCCCTTAATACGTATTCACCATAGGCATAGTCGATGACTTATTCACAGCCCAAAACATTGACTCGATGTTATAATTGGTGAAGCATGGAGACGAAATTTCAGACATCATTCATACCGCGAAAGCCGTTGCCGACGGCGGGTGCACCTGGCGGTGTCGGGGTCGGTATGAATTTTTCCAGACCGCAAGCACATCGTTCCCGCGGGAACAGTCTGTTTTTCAATCTGTCAATATTGTTGTTTATCATTTCGCTCGGCGCGGCCGGCGGCATGTATGGATGGAAGAGTTATATGCAGAAATCCCAGGAGGATCTCAAAAATCAACTGGCTGACCGAGAAAACCAGTTCAACCCCAGTCTCATAGAGGAATTGAAGCGAATCAATGTGGAGATCGATTCCGCGACGCGGTTACTGAATAACCATATCGCCTTGTCAAACGTTTTCGACATAATATCGCGATTTACGGTAGATAAGGTAAGGTTTACTTCTTTTGACTTGTCGGCACCCCAAAACAATTCCGGGCTCATAAATATCAATATGAAAGGTTATGGCACGACCCTGTCGGTTGTCGCGTTCCAGTCCGATGTGTTTTCGAAACTCGATGAATACGGTCTACGCAAGATCGTCAAGAATCCGATCCTGGCCAATCCGTCTCTCGACGATACAAATACGATATCATTTGATTTCAGCGCCGCTATCGATCCGTCGACCCTGCTTTACAAAAATAGCGTAAGTGGCGGTTCGGACGACGCTTCCTCGACCAATCAATAGCATGAACAAAAACATTACAGCAACAATATTGACGGTTCTCGCATTCGGCGTCTATTTTACCTATACGACGGTGAAATGGGACGAGGTCAAGGCAGTTCAGGCCGTGAATGATCAATACAGTCAAGCTATTGCCAATGCCGACAATCTGATCACGACGCGCGACAAGGTCTTGCAAGCGTATAATTCTCTTTCAGAGGATGACCGCGCGCGGATCGACAAGATGGTGCCGAATTCCGTCGATAATATCCGTTTGATTATCGACATAAACAGTATCGCGAACCGCCGTGGCATTGTGCTTCGCGGCATAAATGCCCAAGCAAGAATGTCGGGCGCGCCCAATGGTCAGGATATGGCAGGTTCACCGTCCGGCGATATGCCGAACAACATTATTTCAGCGCCGACGCTCGATACGGTCAGTGTTTCGTTCAATACATCGACATCGTACGGTAATTTCATCGACTTTATGCGCGATCTCGAGTCCAGTCTGCGCATTATCGATCTTACACATATGACTATGGCGGTGAATGATAAAGGTGGTTACGATTTCGCCGTCCAATTAACAACGTATTGGCTCCGACAACAATAATATGAAAAACGATTCATCTAAAAATACGTGGATGTGGATGGCTATAATAGTTGTTGTTTCGATCATAATCTATTATTGGTTCTTGAAGCCGGCACCGACGGATACGGCTACCAATGGAGGAACGTTGCTCGACGTGACCGCGGAAGCAAATGTCGGTACCGACGTCCTTACCTTGCTCAACCAGATTCAGTCATTGAGGATAGACAAATCGATATTCGAAAGTCCGGCATATCAGTCACTCAATGATTTTTCCGTAGCCATACCGCCACAGCCGGTTGGAAGACCCAATCCATTCGCGCCAATACCGGGTTTTACACCGCCGAGCACGACGAAATAACATGTCTATTATCGATATTCTGCTCAAAAAAGACCTCATCAAGAAGGATGACCTAAGAGATGTCATCAAACAGACGCAATCCGGCGCCAGTGTCGATGACGTTCTTATTGCTCACGGGGTCAAACCGGAGGATATCTTATCCGCGCGAGGTGAATTTATGAATATGCCGGTGCGTTCTATCACCGATGCATCGACCGTACCTTTTGAAGTCTTGGATTATATTCCCGAAGAATCGGCGGCGCATTACCGATTCGTACCGATCGGTATGGCCGATGGCGTATTGGAAGTCGGTATCGTCGATCCGGACAATATGGAGGCGCGTGACGCACTGAGTTTCCTTACCGCCAAGAATAACGTACCGTACAAGATATTTCTGATAACCCTCGATGATTACAATAAGGTCCTTGAGGCGTATAAAGGTTTGACCGGAGAAGTTTCGCGGGCGCTTTCGGAACTCGAGACCGAACTCGCGGTAGAGACCAAAGCGGTAAAAGGTCAGGCCAAAGATGATGAAGAGAAAAAGAAAGAGGCCGGTGAAGCGCTGATCGTAGAAGACGCGCCGGTGGTCAAAATCGTGGCGACAATCGTGCGTTACGCGGTCGAAGGCGAGGCCTCCGACGTACACATAGAGCATATGCGCGACAAAGTCCGGGTGCGTTTCCGTGTCGACGGCATATTGAGCACATCTCTCGTTTTGCCACCGCAGGTGCATTCGGCGGCGGTTGCGCGTATCAAGGTGCTTTCCAATATGAGACTCGACGAACGCCGTAAACCTCAAGACGGACGTTTTACCGCGCGCGTAGACGGTAGGAGGATCGATTTCCGTGTTTCGACATTTCCGGCCTATTATGGCGAGAAAGTCGTGATGCGTATCTTGGACCAGGCCAAGGGCATTCGTACGCGCGACGATATGGGTATGACGAAGCGTAACCTCGATCTGTTCCGTGAAGCGATAAACAAGCCGTATGGCATGATTCTCATCACCGGTCCGACCGGTTCCGGAAAATCGACGACTTTGTATTCTGTCTTGAGCGAGATCGATCGGGAGAGTTATAACGTGCTTTCTCTCGAAGACCCTGTCGAATATCAGCTTGAAGGCGTCAGCCAGTCGCAGGTGCGACCGGAGATCGGTTACGACTTCAGTTCCGGTTTGCGTACGACATTGCGTCAGGACCCGGATGTTATCATGGTCGGTGAGATTC
>JAMDBV010000017.1 GCA_023487965.1 Patescibacteria group bacterium | reverse complement strand
TTTTCAGTCCTGCCCGGTGCGTACAACGAATCGGTCGTCTTGCGTATACTCAATCCAAAAACCATAGATATTCCACTGGAAGATCTCGGCATCAACAAAAAACTTCTTGCCGTCCTCGAAAATGAAATCTCCCGTCCGGACGGCATGATCCTGACCACCGGTCCGACCGGTTCCGGAAAGACGACCACACTGTATGCATTCCTGAAAAAGGTCCACAATCCTACAGTCAAGATCATCACCATCGAAGACCCGATCGAATATCACCTGCCGGGCATCGTCCAAACCCAAGTCAATGACAAAGGTTACAATTTCCTTGAAGGCCTGCGCGCGGCCGTCCGCCAAGACCCTGACATCATAATGATAGGTGAAATTCGCGACAATGAAACTGCGAGTATCGCAGTCAATTCCGCTCTTACCGGCCACCTCGTCTTCTCTACCCTTCACACGAACGATGCCGCAGGCACATTCCCACGACTTTCTGATCTCGGCGTCAATCCATCGATCACACCTTCGGCATTGCGTGTCTCAATGGCCCAGAGACTCGTACGCAAGCTCTGCGAATACTGCAAAGCTGAAGCGATTGTCGACGGCGAGACAAAGAATGAGATAGAGGCCACGGTTGCCACGATCGAGGACCAGAGCCTTGTGCCTCCGGACAGAACCAAGATGTGGGTATCGAAAGGTTGTCCAAAGTGCAACAATACCGGATACAAAGGTCGCATAGGCATATACGAAGCGATACTGATGAATGAGAATATAGAACACGCGGTACAATCGGGATCGAACGATCGTGAGATCTGGCTCGCCGCCAAGGGTCAAGGCATACTTACCATGAAACAAGACGGCATCCTCAAAGTCCTGAGCGGTGTCACTTCTATAGAAGAATTACAGAGGGTTATCTCTATTGAAGATTAATATTAATAGATAATAACAATACGATGATTCAAGACAAAAATAGTTTGGGTCGCGTGATACAGGAATTGAATCGCGCCCTAGAGGAGAGTAGCAGGAAGATCAAAGAAAAGGAACAGGAATTGAACAAACTTAATGAAGAAATAACGGCTCTTACCAGAGAAATACCGGAGTTGGAAAAATCGTTAGCAGATAAGAAAAGGATTGTTATGAAAAACAAGAGTGATTCCACCAAACTGACAAATGAATTGCGGGTCTTGCGCGACGAGCAGTTACGACACCACCGAGAAATAGATGACACCAATAGAAAATTGGTGGAAGCAGAGCGAGACACAGGCCAGCACGGCAAATCTGCGCGCTATTGACGCCAGGTCAAAAACGCTTTTGAAAAAACTAATCCCCAAAATTTCATTGATTTTTGCTCGGGCGGGCGTTAGTGTTGCCACAGAGACACAAAAACGAGCACATAGATCTCTAAGCAATATCTTCTGGCATGACGCCGGAAGCGAGGCACAGTCCCGAGGATAATTCCAGTCAATTCTTAATAAAAAAAGAAAACCAAAATGTCCTTAGTACTATGCCCAAACCTCTTGAGGGGCCATTGCTTAGAGGTCCATGAACTCGTTGTGTTTCGTAAGTATCTTAGCATACCACACACAAAATGTCAAGAACTTCCAAAAATACCCCTGCATCGGACAAAGAATCCGGTTTTCTGGATCAGACACTGCGTCCCGGCAGTTGGGCTGAATACATAGGCCAAAAAAACATAAAAGACAATCTGCATATACTGCTTTCGGCCGCCAAAGAACGCTCTCACCCGCCGGAACATATACTTTTTTATGGTCCACCCGGACTCGGCAAGACGACTTTGGCGCATCTCATCGCGCACGAGACCGGAGCGCAGATCAAGGTCACGTCCGGACCGGCGATATTGAAAGTTGGCGATCTGGCCTCTATACTGACGAACCTTTCCGCCGGAGATATCTTGTTTATCGATGAGATACATCGTCTGAACAAGGCCATAGAAGAAGTCCTCTACCCCGCCATGGAATCGGGTACACTCGATATCATTATCGGCAAAGGCCCTTCCGCCCGCACGATACAGCTCGACCTGCCCCCATTCACAATGATCGCCGCAACGACACGCATCGCGATGATATCGTCACCGCTTCGATCGCGTTTTTCCGGTGGCGTATTCAAGCTGGAATTTTATACCAATGAAGAGATTGCCGACATCATTCGTCGTTCGGCCAAGATCCTGTCCGTCGAAGCCGATGCAAAAGCGATCGAGGAAATCGCCCGCCGTTCACGCTTCACCCCGCGCACGGCCAACTATCATCTGCGGCGTTGCCGCGACTATGCGCAAATACACAAGAAGAAGCTAGATATAGACACTGTCGAGAAAGCATTGGCGATGCTCGGTGTAGACCAACTGGGCCTAAACAATGCCGATCGCGAAATATTACGCGTTATTATGGACAAATTCTCGGGTGGCCCGGTAGGCCTGAATACGTTGGCGGCCGCCCTTTCCGAAGAGCAGGCGACGATCGAAGAAGTTTATGAGCCGTACCTTATCCAACTGGGCCTACTCGAAAGAACGCCTCGTGGCAGGATCACAACCAATAAGGCATACGAACACCTTGGCGTTAAGGGTTCAGGAAAGTTGCTCTAATGTAATAAGTCAACCACCATGTCCGGACACAATAAATTTTCGAAAATAAAACACCTGAAGGCCAAGAATGATGCCAATAAGAGCAAAATTTATGGCAAACTTGTGCGCCTCATCGCCGTTGAAGCCAAGAAATGCGGTGGCAATATGACTTCCCCGAGTTTGCTCGCCGCCATCGAAAAAGCGCGCAAAGAGAATATGCCAAACGATACCATCGAACGTGCCGTGAAAAAGGCCACCGCCGACAATAGCGCCGCTATGGAAAGCATACTCTACGAGGCATACGGTCCCGGTGGCGTCGCGATTCTTATTCATGCCCTCACCGACAACAGGAACAAAGCTTCCCAAGAGATAAAAACAATATTGCACAAAAACGACATCTCTCTCGCCGGTCCTGGTAGCGCATCATGGGCTTTCGAGAAAAACGCCGACGGTTGGCAAGCAACAGTCACAGTCCCCCTTGATGAAACAGATTCGGACAAACTCCTATCGATCGTCGAGGAGCTCGAAGAAAACGACGAGGTGCAGAACGTCTACACAAATGCCGAATAATAAAAGCATAAACATTCTCGGCATCGATCCCGGATATGACAGACTCGGCATCGCTATCGTCGCGCAAGACATTCACGGCAAAGATACAGTCGTGCATTCAGAATGTTTTACCACGAATAAAAATGCCGATATACATGAGCGGCTCCGCGCCATAGGAGAACGCATAGAAAAGATTTTTGAGGATTATGTCGTCGATGCCGTTGCCATGGAAACGCTTTTTATAACCAAGAATCAGAAAACGGCTATGCGCGTAGCCGAGGCCCGTGGCATCATCATATACGAGGCCGCCAAGCGCCATATTCCCGTTTTTGAATACAGCCCGATGCAGATCAAAACCGCCATTACGAGCGACGGCACCAGCGACAAGACTCGCATGATCAAAATGGTCCATATGCTAGTAAACGTCCCGCCCAAAAAACTCGACGATGAATACGACGCTATCGCCGTCGCTCTAACTCATAGCGCCGTGCGCTGACTTATCCACAGTTTTTCATATACGGTATTGCCAACCTTTTTCGGCTTTGCTAAAAATGTAGTCATTAAAGTATCAATAATATGCCGAAAATAAAAACAAAGACACAGAATGTCGCGCCGACCGAACCGATCACCGATGCGGAAGAGGAAATATCGGAATCGCTCGAGCCAACTTCGTTCAAGAAAAGCAAGGCACCGATCATCGCCGAAATCGACGAGGTCGAGGAGACCATTGCAGATGACAAAGAAGATGATTTTACCGCAAACGATGACGATGAGGATTCTGATGCGATCGGTATCGATAGCGACTTCGCCGATCCGTTCGGAGATCACTGGGAACAATAACTTTGATATTACATCAAATACGCCTATAATATGATTCATGGCGAAAAGACGGCACAAGAAGCATATTGTGCGCTCTATCATATTCCTTGTGATCTCTCTTTTGCTACTTTCGACGGGCGCTTTTGCCCTATGGGTCGCGACACTGAAGATGCCGGACCTCAATGCCTTTGAGAGCCGCGTTATCACTCAATCGACCAAAATATACGATCGAACCGGCAAAATACTTTTGTACGACGTAAACACGGACACGAAGAGAACCGTTGTTCCCCTTTCGGACATTTCGCCGTATGTCCGCAACGCCACTATCGCCATCGAGGATTCCAATTTTTACAACAATATAGGCATCGAGCCTACATCGATAGTGAGAGCGGTACTCACAGACATCATGTCGGGAAGTTACGATCAAGGGGCGTCAACGATCACTCAACAAGTGATCAAGAATTCCCTTTTGACGCAAGACAAGACAATCACCCGCAAGATCAAAGAATGGATACTCTCGATCAAACTCACAAAGTCCATAAGCAAGGACGCCATATTGGAGACATATCTCAACGAATCACCATACGGCGGCACCATATACGGCATCGAGGAGGCCAGTCAATCATTCTACGGCAAACCCGCAAAGGAATTGACCTTGGCCGAATCCGCGTATCTTGCCGCCATACCTCAGGCACCGACTTATTATTCGCCATACGGCATTCACAAAGAGGCCTTGGACGCCCGTGCCAGACTTGTGCTTTCACGCATGCGCGATCTCAACATGATAACAGCCGATGAATATGCGAACGCGACAAAGGAAAAGGTTCAGTTTCTCTCCAAAAATTCCTTCGGTATCCGTGCGCCGCATTTTGTCATGATGGTAAAAGATTATTTGGCCGAGAAATACGGCGAAGACGCCGTGAATAACGGCGGTTTGCGTGTGATCACAACTTTGGATTTCGATATGCAACAAAAGATGGAGAGTACCGTGGCAAAATTTGCTCCGACTCTATCCTCAAACTTCAATGCCAGCAATACGGCTATGGTGGCTATCGATCCAAAGACGGGTGATGTTCTATCGTTGATGGGGTCTCGCGACTATTTCGATCCCTCAATCGACGGCAATTACAACGTTGCTCTAGGTCTACGCCAACCGGGTTCCACATTCAAACCCTTCGTCTACGCAACAGCGTTTGAAAAAGGATACACGACAGAAACCGCCATTTTTGACACAAAAACTCAATTCTCGACGCAGTGCACACCCGACGGCAAGACAATAAATCCCAACGACAATCCTGATAAAATCTGCTATACCCCGGGCGAATATGACAATGTCTTCGAAGGGCCGATGACTATGCGTTTCGCCCTCGCCCAGTCAAGAAACATTCCGGCGGTCAAAACCCTATACTTGGCGGGCATAAAGGATTCGATAAAGACTGCCACCGATCTTGGCATTACGACGTTGAATGATCCAAACCGATACGGGCTGACGTTGGTGCTTGGAGGTGGCGAGGTACGTCTCATAGACTTAGTCGGGGCATACGGTGTGTTCGCCAATGATGGCATCAAAAATCCGTGGCGCACTGTTTTGCAAGTATATGACAAGGATGACAACTTGCTCGAGAATGCGACAACCAGCCCTATACAGATTATCGATCCGAATATAGCTAGACAGATA
>JAMDBV010000029.1:1051-5614 GCA_023487965.1 Patescibacteria group bacterium | reverse complement strand
ATATGAGTTTTATCTGTCTCCTGATTTCAAAATCAATCGCGTCATGTACAGCCCGAAATGAATTGAGGTTCTTCACCTCAGTCTTTGTACCCAGTTCATCGGAGGATTTCCTTGCGACAGAAATATTCGCCTCCACTCGCATTTCTCCCTTCTCCATATTGGCCCCCCCCGCTCCGAGATATCGCAATAGCAACTGCAACTCCTTCGCAAAGCGAACAGCAGTATCTGAGTCGTGAATGACCGGCTTGGTAACCAATTCCATGAGAGGCACTCCTGAACGATTGAAATTGATAAGACTCTTGTCGTGAGTGTCATGCGTTGATTGCGCGGTGTCTTCCTCGAGATGAATTCGTTCCAGATCAACACCTGCGAGCGTTCCACCGGAGACCAACGGATATGCATATTGGCTGATCTGATACCCTTTCGGAATGTCAGGATAGAAATATTGCTTACGATCCCACTCGGTAAAGTCAGTGAGCTTTCCACCAACAGCCACACCGATCTTGAGCACATGCTTTATGGCCTCATGATTCAAAACCGGTAATGTACCCGGATGACCGAGACATATAGGACAAACATTTACATTCGGTCTCTCTTCATCGGGATCATTCTTGCATGAGCAGAACATCTTCGACGCTGTATTGAGTTCTGCGTGAATTTCGAGACCGATCGTCGCCGCATACTCGGAAACTCCACCGTCACCGACGGCAGAGCCAGCAGAATCATTAGTCCCTTTTTTTGACATAACGAAAGTCTAGCATCGGATAATACGAAAGCAAGGAATTTTTACCCTTGAATGGTTTGCGTATTTATTACTTACTTTTATCAGCTTTTCGGCATTCCGTCCGCCAGTTTTGAAACACTGTCAATGAATCATCACCCGCCTATCACAATCAATAACACAGCTGACACGCGGCGTACCATCCACCAAGTTCGTTCGTCGTCAATTAATGATCGGATTATATACTCACGAATTATAGCCGCATTTTTGGCATATGCTTATTATTATCAATATACCTTTATCAAGGTTTGATAAAGTACACGAATTCTGCCATTTTAAATTGATATGCTGCGATAATCACGAAGCGTCGATATTTTACCGCTCACACGGAATAGTTCCATGCAGCAACAAAGCACAGGTCGTTTGTAGCGACCTGACTACAACAAACATAAAAATGGGGTAACAGTCGATGCCTTATGATTCGAAATTATTATGACTTATCCACAGCTGAAATTATTTTTTGCTTCAATTCTGAAAGTTTTTCCTCGTCGATAACACTTACCTGCAGGACTTCCCTGCCCGTCCCCGCGAGGGCTTTCTCGACTTCAACTATCCTGGAATCGTCCGCCACATCGGTCTTTGTGATCAATATTATTTCGGGCTTATCCTCGAGACATTCACCATATCTTTTTAGTTCTTCCCGCACAACTCTGTAGTCCTTTATGACATCATCACTTTCGATCGAAATAAGATGCAACAATATTCTGGTACGCTTGATATGCCTGAGAAATTTGTAACCAAGCCCTTTACCATCTGACGCGCCCTCAATTATTCCTGGAATATCGGCAATGACAAAACCATCACCGATGACGCCGAGGTTCGGGTCGAGAGTGGTAAACGCGTACGAACCGATCTTGGCCTTTGACTGTGTAAGAGCGTTGAGCAAACTCGATTTGCCAGCGTTCGGCAAACCGACGAGACCGACATCGGCGATCAGATTCAATTCGACATAAAAATCAGCTTCTTCACCTTCCCGACCATCGGTACTCTGTTCCGGCTTAACGTTGGTTGATGCTTTGAAATGTTTATTCCCCAATCCGCCACGACCGCCGTGAAGAATCTTGTCAGTATCACCGACTTGAACCAATTCGATACTTCTGCCGGTTTTTGTATTGGTGATTATAGATCCGACGGGCAATTCTATGGTTATATCCTTCCCTGACCCGCCGTGACGCGACCAATTCATACCGTCCTCACCATTGCCGGCAACAAAATTTTTGTCCGATTTATATCTGGACAAAATGTTGGTGTCTCTTACGGCACAGACATAGACATCGCCACCTTTGCCTCCGTTACCACCACCGGCACCAGAATACTCCTTGGACTTTTCATGCATCCACCTCACAACTCCGTTGCCACCCTTTCCTGCCTTGGCGTGAAAGGTTATTTCATCTATGAACGCCATATCAATGTATCTGATCTTCGGTTTCTGTTACTGTGTTGAACGTTGCCCGGTAAATGTCGAGTAGCGCGAATAGGAACGCTACAATAAGCGGCCCGAGTACGAAACCGATAGGCCCGAATGTGGCAATACCACCAAGCACGGAAATCAGGATAAAGAACGGATGCGCATTTACACCGCGGTTGACAAGGTGCGGTCCGAGGAAATTATCCACCAATCCTACTGCAAATATTCCCCATATTGCGAGACCTATACCATACAAATATTGACCGGTGACAAAGAGATATCCTATGCCCGGAACAATAATGAGACTGGTACCAAGACCCGGTATCATCGAGGCGATCGATGCCGCGCTACCCCATATAACTGGTGCCGGTATGCCAAATATATAAAAGCCGATACCGGTCAAAGCACCTTGTATGACCGACACGGTGAGAGTACCGGCAAATACCGAGAACACCGCTCTGCGCATCGTCTTGGTTATAAATACGTCCTGATTGTCGAGTAACGGGCTCCATGCAATGAATTTCCTGACAAAATACTCGCCGTCGCGGAGAAAGTAGAATAGCGACATGAGAAATACGAAGACATAACCCGCAACTTTCACCAAACCTCCGATAATCTGATCCAGATTGCCAAATAGCCATTCGAGCGCACTTTTCACATAAGTCGTCACATTGAGATCTTCAAATGAATACGCGGGAAAAACATCGAAGAGCGCGTGCGACAGCGACTGTGATACATGATTGAGTGTTGTGATTGCCTGCGAACGGTTGCTCTCATCAGTTAGGTCGGCATATAGCGATTGTATTTCCGCGTACATGTTCCCGAGTACCAGATATAGCGGTACCAGAATTATGACCAGGACAAAGACAACCGTAAGTAAAGCGGCGATATTGCTGCGCTTGCCACGCATGCCGATAATACGGCTAAAGGCGCGATATATGGGATGAGCGACTACGGCCGCGGTCGCTCCCAGAAAGAGGGGCGTGATAAACGGCAAAAAAACCAGAATCGCCGCCGCCGCACTGACGAGAAGGAGGATGAAAAAGAAGTATGATGATATCTTTGACGCCATGCTAATACTATAACATAACTTGTCTATTGTGTCGCGTTACATCATGTAACCATGTGGAAGCTGTACTGTCATTCCCGCGACCTGTCTCGAAATAGCGGGAAAGCGGGAATCCAGGTCAGCCAATAAGCAGATATGTGTATTCGATATTCTCCTGGAATCACGTCATTCCTTCAACCTCTTCAACAACTCTTTGTATGATTTTGCATTATTGACCGCTATCCAACAATTGGCCGGAATGGAAACCGCGCCGAGCAAACCCTTCCTGGACAAGATCGGAAACAATACGCTTTCAAAGTCGGATTTCTTTGTAAGATCAAAATACTTATCGAAAAATGGATACGCTTGTGGCGACAATATTGTAACGCCGATATGCGTCGGTATCGGTATCTGCGGATACATCTCGATCTGCTCGACTCTGTTGTCTTTTATCTTCATCCCGGTAAACGTGTATGGTGTTTCCTCCACGACCACAACGGTCGCCAACCCTTTCTTGTTCATTGTCTCATGATGTCCATGAATGATGTGCCTGGGGAAATTACCGGCGAAGTCAACGATAACATCATCTGGATTGTGAATGATAATATAACGATCGCTTTTTATGCTTCCGTTCAGTATCGCATTCTTGATGGCGCCACCTTTGCCGACAGGCATTTCCGGATCATAACTGTATCGTATATTTACGCCAAGCTTGGAACCGTCACCGAGAATATTCTCGATCGATTTGGCATTGTGATATACAAGCGCGACGAAATCGTCAAAGCCGGCCTCGCGATACATACGTATGGTCATTTCGATCATACTGTCGCCGTTCGGCAGGCAGAAGGCGTTCTTATTGACGGCTTCGCCTTTGGTCACTTCACTGAAGCGTGAACTCTCTCCCCCGGCCATAAGTACGACCGTCGCCTTCCCCAAGAATTCTTCCCACACTTTGTCGGTAACCTTCTTTGGCTTCTTTATTTTGCTTATTTTCTTCTTCAGTTCTTTTAGTGCTTTCTTCATTTTGTTTTCGTTAATATCACTATAACTCTATCAAACCCCGGCAATAGTTTCATCCTCTTGATTTCTCCTATCGTTGCCCATTTACAATTCCGCGCCTCCCAATCGAGCCTGATCTGATCTGTCTTAACATTTACCAAAACGGGGTGAACGATCCACGTCTTTTTGTATTTTGGCGCCTCTTGATGAAATATTTCACCAAGAATTATTGAAGCCACCTTATTCCTGGAAATCCCTACTTCCTCCTTCAATTCTTCATACACTTTCTGTTTCAGGCTTTTATGATCATCCAAGAAGGTTACCGAC
>JAMDBV010000029.1:0-1041 GCA_023487965.1 Patescibacteria group bacterium | reverse complement strand
ATAAGCAAAATAAAGAAGCCGGAAATGCCATTCCAATACCCCGGATATAGATTCATCTCCTTATTCCTCTCAACGACCAGATATCGATCCTTGAATTTCAAAACACAATTCAAAACCGGCGCCCAGCGTACATTTGTGAAATCCACTTGCCCGGGTTTTGGTCGAAATTTCATGATATTATGACGGATATTAATCTCTGACAACTTCAATCATAGATGAGTCAATACAAATATCAAGTGATTGGTACTAATTGCCTTTATCGATAATTCTTGCGACAATGCCAACATGAGATTACCAAAGAAAAACTTCGCTTTCATTGATAGCCAAAATCTAAATCTGGGCATTCAAGAGCTTGGGTGGAAATTGAGCTACGAAAAGTTCAGGATCTATTTACGAGAAAAGTATAATGTTGATAAGGCTTACATGTTTATAGGATTCGTCGCCATGAACCAGAGCCTATACGATAAACTTCAGGAAGTTGGATTCATTTTGCATTTCAAACCGACAATTCCCGATATCGATGGGAAGATAAAAGGAAATGTAGATGCGGATCTTGTATTACGCACAATGATCGAGTGGAATAACTATGATAAAGCTGTAATTGTCTCGAACGATGGTGATTTCTATTCACTTGTCGAACATCTGTACTCAAGTGACAAGTTGGAGATCGTTTTGAGTACGAATCGAAAATTCTGCTCTGGACTTTTGACACGGTCGGCAAGAGAAAAAATCCAATTCGTAGACGATCTTAAGGAAAAAATACAATACAAAAAGAAAAACACCGCCTGAGGACTGGCCTCAGAAAGTGCTTTTCCCTATTGATACGTCTATATACTATCAATAGCATACACAAAAGTCAAATGCTACACTCATTTCCCATGACACTTCTTATACTTCTTGCCACTGCCGCACCAGCACGGATCATTGCGGCCGATTTCTTTGTGATCATTTCGCGGTAAGGCGCTGTTGCCGGGCACGTTTGCGGTGATATTCATGGCATCTTTGGCGATATTCTTCATCTCCGTATTGCCTTGAATATTA
>JAMDBV010000047.1 GCA_023487965.1 Patescibacteria group bacterium | reverse complement strand
GAGAGAACTGCCGCCTCCGGCGATTCGTATGTTTTTTTGCCATTCTTGTCCGCCTTATCATTCTTGGCTACTGACTTTGTGACCCAGAAACAGCCGAGGACGATATCGAGCATTTTTGCCGCCACTGTCGGATCATTATTACCCGGCTTCAAGATGTTTTTGTCCGAAGCCATGATTTCCTTGGCTTCCAATTGCGCCTCATCGGAAAGCGGCACGTGTACGGCCATCTGGTCACCGTCAAAGTCGGCATTGAAAGCGGTACAGACGAGCGGATGCACCTGAATGGCATTACCTTCGATCAGGATCGGCTGGAAGGCCTGAATGCCTAGGCGATGCAATGTCGGTGCGCGATTGAGCAAAACGTATTTTCCCTTGATGACTTCTTCGAGGATTTCCCATACCTCCTTGGCTCCGTCGTCAATGAGACGATTGGCACCGCGAATGTTGAAGGCCAATTCCTTCTTGAGCAAACCTGAGATGACAAAAGGCCTGAATAGTTCCAAGGCCATATGCTTTGGCAGACCGCACTGATCGAGTCTCAATTCCGGACCAACGACAATAACCGAACGGCCTGAATAATCCACACGCTTACCGAGAAGGTTCTGTCTGAAAAGACCTCGCTTTGACTTGAGCCCGTCCGAGAGCGACTTGAGAGCCCGTTTTTGGGCGGCCAGAGCGGCAGCACCGGCAGAAGAACTGTGGCGTATAGAATTGTCTATAAGAGCATCGACCGCTTCTTGCAATATTCTCTTTTCATTGCGCAGGATGACCTCCGGAGCATTGATCTCTTTGAGTTTGAGTAGACGATTGTTGCGGTTTATGACACGGCGATATAGATCGTTCACATCGGATGTAGCAAATCTTCCACCGTCTAGGGCGACCATCGGACGCAAACCAGGAGGAATAACCGGTATTTTTGTGAGAAACATCCATTCCGGTCTGTTGCCAGAGCGGATCATTTGCTTCACCAATGACAAACGCTTGCCGAGCTTTTCGCGATCGGCGGCGCCGACATGTTCATATTCCTTTTCCAATTCCTCTTTCAATTTGGCGAGATCGATTTTTTTCAATAGGTCAAATATAGCCTCGGCACCGATGCTTGATTCGAATATACCGCCGTATTTCATGGCGTACTTGTGATATGTGACTTCGTCCATCACAAAACCGGGCACTATAGTCTCTATTTCGCGACGGGCGCCTAGGAGCAACTCTTTGAGAGCCTCCTTGGTTTTGTCATCTTGAGCCGTCTTTACCTTGGACTTGTATTCCGTGTCCAAATCTTTCAGGAATTTGGCCTTTTCATCTTCATGGACTTTGGTGATGATGTAACCGGCGAAATATACGACCTTTTCCAGATCGGATGATGACAGACCGAGAATGAGACCGATACGTGAAGGCACGTTGCGCAAGAACCAGATATGCGATACCGGCGTCGCCAGTTCGATATGACCCATGCGCTCACGGCGTACGATAGAACGTGTGATTTCGACACCGCACTTCTCGCAGATTATGCCCTTGTAGCGAATACCGCGATATTTTCCACAATAGCATTCGTAGTCCCTATCCGGACCGAAGATTCGCTCATCGAAGAGACCACCCTTCTCGCTTCTCTGCGTGCGATAGTTGATCGTTTCCGGTCGCGTTATTTCACCGAAAGACCATTCCTGGATC
This sequence comes from Patescibacteria group bacterium, assembly GCA_023487965.1. Classification (GTDB taxonomy): domain Bacteria; phylum Patescibacteriota; class Minisyncoccia; order Phycocordibacterales; family PALSA-1337; genus C7867-002. The sequence continues at coordinate 3,948 of JAMDBV010000047.1, read as the reverse complement.
TTTTCAGGTGAGGCTAACGAGAGACGGATCAGATCGAAATCCATGAAGTCATTGCTCTTTTTTACGTTTTGATTATTCATGATATTGATATTATTTATTATTCCTCTTTCGATCCGTCATCTTTGATAAGCTCGACATTCAAGGCCAAACCTCGCAATGTCTTTAGCAAAACATTGAACGATGCCGGCAGATTTGGTCTCTTCAACCTCTCGCCTTTGACGATAGCGTCGAATGTCTGCGAACGTCCAATGATGTCGTCGGACTTGACGGTCAATATTTCTCGCAATGTATGCGCCGCGCCGTGGCCGAGCAATGCCCAGACTTCCATTTCACCGAAGCGCTGTCCGCCACCTTGTGCCTTACCACCCAACGGCTGTTGAGTGATAAGAGAATATGGTCCGATTGAACGCATGTGTATCTTGTCTTCAACCATATGATGCAGTTTCATTATGTACATGTAGCCCACGGCGATCGGCTTGTCGAAGTATTCGCCGGTCCTGCCATCACGCAACTTCATCTTGCCGGAAGCGTCATAACCGGCTTTTACCAATTCATCTTTGATTTCCGTATCCTTTGCACCCATAAACGGCGGCACAATCGCCTGATAGCCGAGAGCGTTTGCGGCGAGACCGAGGTGCAGTTCGAGGATCTGACCCAAGTTCATACGAGACGGAACACCGAGCGGGGTCAAGATAACGTCTATCGGCGTACCATCTTCCATGTACGGCATATCCTGTTCCGGCAAAATCTTTGATATTACACCCTTATTTCCGTGACGACCGGCCATCTTGTCTCCGACAGAGACATTTCTGACCTGAGCGACTTCGATATATATCTTCTTGATAATGCCCGATTCGAGTTTATCTCCTTTTTCGCGTGAAAATACTTTGACCGAAATGACGCGACCTTGTTTGCCGTTTTCCATGCGCTTCGAAGTGTCCTTCACATCGCGTGCTTTCTCACCGAAGATCGAACGCAAGAGTCTCTCTTCGGGCGTCAGCTGTGTCTCGCTCTTCGGACTGATCTTACCGACCAGAATATCACCAGGGCGCACTTCGGCGCCGATACGCACAATACCTTCTTCGGTCAGATTGCGTAGTTTGGCTTCGCTTACGTTCGGAATATCACACGTCGTCACTTCAGGACCGAGTTTGGTATCGCGAACATTAACCACAAATTCTTCTATATGTACCGAGCTCCATTTGGCATTCTTGACGACGCGTTCAGAAAGGATAATGGCGTCTTCGTAGTTCGAACCAGACCATGACATAAATGCGACCAAGGCATTGTGACCGAGAGCTATTTCACCGTTTTCCGAAGTAGATGTATCGGCAAGTACATCACCCTTCTTGACTCTTTGGCCCGGAAACACAACCGGCCTTTGATGAAATGCCGTAAATCCGTTTGTTCTCGAGAATAGTATAAGACTGAAGTCTTTCTTTTCACCTTTGTCTGTCTTCAATGTTATCTTCTTGGCATCGACAAATGTGATTTCGCCGGCCTCCGGAGCGATGACCACGCGACCTGTTTCGACAACCGCCTTGCGCTCCATACCGGTAGCCACAATAGGCGCTTCCGGCACCAAGCACGGTGTAGCTTGTTTTTGCATATTCGAACCCATGAGCGCGCGATTGGCGTCATCATGGTTTAGGAATGGGATAAGCGATGTGGCGATAGAAAATGCCTGATTGGCCGCAACGTCGATATAATCAACGTCATGTTTATCGGTCATAGCCGGTTTGCCATTCTTGCGAATCTCGACTTCATCGCCGAGGATATTACCATTGTCATCATGAGGCGTAGCGGCATGAGCAATCTTGAAATTCTCTTCTTCAAGCGCGTTGAGGTATATGATCTCCTTTGTGATCTTGCCGTTTTTAACCTTGGCGTAAGGCGTCTCTATCATGCCAAAATCATTGACACGAGCATAGGTCGAAAGGTGCAAGACGAGACCGATATTCGGACCTTCCGGCGTATGTATCGGGCAAAGTCTGCCGTAATGAGACGGGTGAACGTCACGGACCTCAAATCCGGCTCTATCGCGTGACAGACCTCCGGGACCGAGAGCCGTAAGTATTCGCAAATGCTCTATCTCATCGAGAGTATTGGTCTGTTGCATGAACTGTGAAAGCTGGTTTGTCGTAAAGAATTCCTTGATCCTGGCTTGTAGAGGTCGCGGATAAACGAAAGAGACAGGCAGTGTCACATCCGGATCAACGGTTGACATCCTATCCTGAATGTTTCTCTTCATCTGCGTGAGACCGAGGCGGATGCGTTGTTCGATCAACTCTCCGACATAGCGTACGCGACGCGAACCCAAATGGTCGATATCGTCAGCTTGCATATCCGGATCATTACTGATGGCAACCACGTGTTTTAGCGTGGTCATGATATCGTCGATATCGATAGTTCTCCTCTCGAGAGCTTTTTCTTCCATGGATTTGCCGAAGCGCTTGTTGAAACGGAAACGTCCAACGCGAGATATGTCGTACCTTTCGGCGCTCAATATAGCATTGATGAATGACTTGGCATTCTCGGCGGTAGCCAGGTCGCCGTCACGGAGTCTCTTGTATATCTCGACATATGCCTCGTCAGAGCTCTTGGCATGATCCTTGGACAATGTCAGTTTGACCGCTTTGACAAGACCTTCATCGTCGCCACACACCTTGATCATTTCTTCGTCCTTTACAATCCCGAGTATCCTCATGAGCGACGTGATCGGAAACTTTCTCTTCCTGTCGATGCGGCAATATATACTGCCGTCTGTATCCGTCTCTATTTCCATCCAAACACCGCGCGCCGGGATGATCTTGGCGCCATAATACACTTTGCCACGAACATCGTTGGCGGTAAAAAAGACACCGAACGATCGGGCAAGTTGCGGAACGATAACTCTTTCGACACCGTTTATGATAAACGTGCCATGATCGGTCATGAGAGGAAAATCAGCCAGAAACATTTCCTGCTCCTTTTCGGAATTCAGAGACTTGTTCTTGAGTAGGACTTTTACCTTGATCTGACCTTCATAATTGAGCTTATTATTCTTGGCGTAATGCTCATCGTATTTCGGTTTTACAATCTCGAAATCGCTCAATGACAATTCGAATTTCTTCTCGGCATAATCTTTGATCGGCGAAAATTCCTTGAGCAGATTCGGTATGCTCTCTCCGAGGAGGACTTTGTACGAAGCGATCTGCGCTTCGACAAGGTTTGGCATATCGGCCATCGGCGCTTGGTATCTGGCAAAATACTTTTTCGGTCTTGTGGCAAATGTCGTGGTCATGGCAAAAGCCCGTCAAAAGACGGTTATTAATGATAACGTTTAATAAAATAGTATCACGGGTAGGACCAATTTTTAGCCTTTCTAATCCTCCGCAAGGCCGGAACTCAATCTCGGCGAAGTTGATTGTTACCCTAGCATAGCCACCTGATATGTCAAGCGTTCTTGGGGATAAATATCATTTGCCCTTATTTGCGGATTTCCACGTGTCTATACGGCCATGATGGCCTGAAAGCAATATCTTTGGCACTTTATACTTCTTCCCTTTAAATTCTACAACTTCTGGTCGAGTATATACATTTGAACCTGCCACCCGCTTTTCTTCAATCGATTTATAATCACCGATTACTCCCTTTATTCTTCTCGATATTGCTTCAATCATAACCATTGCTGGCAATTCTCCGCCCGAGAGTATATATGGACCAATAGATATTTCTTCCACCCTGAACATTTTCTTTACCCTAGCATCGATACCTTCATAGCGTCCACAGATAAATATTACGTCAGAATATTTCTTGAGACTCTCTGCTTTTGCGTTCGTGAACTGCTTGCCGCTCGGTCCGAAAAATACGATTTTCATTCTATTCCCCTTTCTTCGTGAGATTGTCTTCACCGCTTTTTCGACTGCTCTCACGACAGGCATTGCTTCCATCACCATGCCCGGCCCT
>JAMDBV010000006.1 GCA_023487965.1 Patescibacteria group bacterium | reverse complement strand
GATCTGATCGCCGCGTCCTTCTTGATCTTGCGAGCATCTTCGATGAGCATGTGTTGTTCCGGGTTGAAACGGATCTTGATATCTTCGACATTGGCATCCTTGAGCTCATCACGTTCCATTTCTTCGTCACCTTCCATGATGACCTGATTGCGATCGACGACTACTTTGACTTGCCAGAATTCGACAGCGCCGGAATTTGGGTCGAAAGAGGCACGGACGATTTGTCCTTTCTTGCCGTACTCTTTTTTGTAAGCTGTCGCGAGCGCGGTAGAGATGGCTTCGAGCGCTTTCTCTTTTGGGATGCCACGCTCCTCTTCCAATTGCTGTACTACAGAATTGATTACCTTGAGATCAAACATATTTAATTGTTATTTAATTGTTATTAAGTTTTAGAATTGATGAAACGTTTTCGAGGCGTTTCATACATTCATCGACGAATATTTCCTAACAATATAGTTCGCATTGAAGCGAACTTTACCCTATTACTATAATACACATGACGACAAAATGCAAGTGTCACGATTTCACTTTGACGCCGCGGTCGGACATCGGTATGTGAATCGCCATGATGCGCACATTTTCGGGTATTGGCACGCGACAATCTCTCGTGTCCTTGCAATTACATCCACAGTCAACAGGCGACGCATATTTTTTTCTGATAAAATGTACAGGTCGGACCTCGGCAGACCAAAAAATGTTTTCAAGGTCGGACCTCGGTAATCCTTCACAGATAAATAATATGCTCATTGAAGACAATCAACTCTATAAATTTATATTGGATTCCGGTTTGGTGACCAAGGACGAATTGGAGGCGGCCAAAGCGGAAGTCGAAAAGAAAGGCAATAAACGTCTCGGTGATATTTTGGTTTCACAAGGCAAGATCACCGCCGACAATTTGCGCCGCATGCAGGCATACACGCTCGGCATTCCATTCGTGGACCTAAAAGGAAAAAAGATTCCCTTTGAAACGCTCTCACTCATTCCAGAACCGATCGCCCGCAGTCACAATATAGTCGCATTCAAGAAGAGCGATGTTTCACTGGAAGTAGCAATGCTCGATGTGAATGATCTTTCAGCCATAGACTTTATCAAGAAGAAGGTTCATCTCAAGATTTTGCCAAGATTGACCGATTCGGAGTCCGTCAAGAAGTACTGGTTCAATACCAAAAAAAGTCTCAAAGCGGAATTCGGTGACATCATCCAAAAGGAAACAGATACTCTAAGAATGATTTCGGAAAATAAGGGTGAACCTGTAACCGAAGAGGATTGGAAGAAAATCGCGGAAGATCTTCCGGTAGTGCGTATCGTCGATACGCTTGTGAAACACGCTATCATCCAAAACGCATCCGACATACACATTGAACAGATGGAAGAGCAGGTATTGGTGCGATATCGCATCGATGGTCTTTTGCACGACGCCATGATTTTGCCAAAGCAGGTCGGACCGTCGATCATTGCACGCATCAAGGTCTTGTCCAATCTGAAGCTCGATGAAAAACGTTTGCCACAAGATGGGCGTTTCAAGGTGGACATGAATAACGAAAAGGTTTCATTTCGCGTATCAATACTGCCTACGTACTATGGGGAAAAGACAGTGATGCGTCTCCTACGCGAAAACATTTCCGGTTTCACACTTGAATATCTCAACTTCCACGGAGAGGGTTTGGAGCGGATACACAAGGCGCTGAAACAGGCGACGGGCATGATACTCACGACCGGTCCGACCGGTTCAGGAAAGACGACCACTCTTTATACCATGCTCGATATATTGAATACACCGGATGTGAACATTTCCACCATCGAAGATCCGATCGAATATCAGATGGCGCGTATCAATCAGACTCAGGTGCGTCCGGAGATCGGATTTTCGTTTGCTCAGGGTATCCGTACTCTTGTCCGTCAGGATCCGGATATAATCATGGTCGGTGAAATACGCGACAATGAGACTGCGGCTCTCGCCGTCAATGCGGCTTTGACGGGACATTTGGTCTTGTCCACTTTGCACACCAACTCCGCGGCGGGTGCCATTCCGAGACTGCTCGATATGAAAGTAGAATCATTCCTACTCGTCTCAACTCTAGATATTGTTATAGGTCAACGTTTAGTTCGCCACTTGACCGAGAATAAAGAAAAGTATCTTTTGTCGAAAGACGAGCTCAGTCAATTACACAAAATCGTCGATCTCGATCGAGTACTCGACGCTCTCAAAGCGGAGAAAATCGTAAAGCCCAATGATACATGGGAGAAAATACCGTTTTGGCGTGCAACCAAAACCGGAGAAAGCGAAGAAGAAAGTTTCAAAGGGCGCGTGGGCATACACGAGATACTGCTAGTCACCGAAACCATCAAGGCTCTCATCATGAAGAACGCCACGTCGAGCGAGATCGAAGAGCAGGCGAAGAAGGAGGGTATGTTGACCATGCTTGAAGACGGTATATTCAAATGCGTAGAGGGTGTGACCACGATCGAAGAAGTGTTGAGGGTTGTTACAGAATAATATGGCACGCTTCATATTCAAGGCAAAAAAACAAAGTGGCGAAATATATTCCGGCGAGAAGGACGCCGCCGACCGTTATGAATTGTATCGAATGCTTCGTGAGGGTGGTGACGAGCTTGTTTTTTCGAAAGAGAAGGGAGGCAAAGTCTCTCTCAAGATGAACATAAAGATTTTCGGCGGAGTGAAAACGATAGAGAAAATAAATTTTGCACGCAACTTGGGTTCGATGTTGGAAGCCGGCCTATCGCTTGCTCGCGCATTGTCCGTACTCGAGAAGCAGACACGCAACAAGACGATGGTTGGTGTTATTAGGGGCATCAATGATGAGGTGTCGAAGGGTATGACTTTTGCCGATGCTTTGGGGAAATATCCGAAAGTGTTTCCGCAAATATTCATATCTATGGCGCATGCGGGCGAGCAGTCCGGTACCTTGGCGGAATCGCTTAAGATCGTCGCGACGCAGATGGACAAAGCGTATTCGCTTGAGAGGAGGGTGCGTGGCGCGCTCATTTACCCTACGATCATTCTCGTTATCATGGTGATCATCGCCGTCCTCATGTTTATCTTCGTAGTGCCTACACTGATGAAGACATTTACGGAATTGAGCGTACAATTGCCGCCAACGACGAGATTTATTTTGACGATCAGCAATCTGATCAAGAATGACGGAATCTTTATTCTTATCGGTTTATTTCTCATTGCCGGAATTTTGTACTGGTGGAAGAAGACCGATGTCGGCAAAAAGATCAATCACACCGCAATGCTCAAGGTACCGGTAATCGGCGGCTTGGTCGGTGAAGTAAATGCGGCTAGAACAGCGCGCACGCTCTCGTCTCTTCTATCCGCCGGAGTCGACGTCGTCGAATCTATCAATATTACCGAGCAGGTTGTCCAGAATGTACGTTTCCGCTCGGTCTTGCACAAGGCGAAGGATGCGATAAAGAAAGGTGAACTGATGTCAAAGGTTTTCAATGACAGCATATATCCGATTTTTCTTTCGGAAATGATGAGCGTCGGTGAAGAGACCGGCAAGCTCGGCGAAATGCTTATGGGCGTCGCGAAATATTATGAAGATGATGTTGATATAAAGACCAAGGACATGTCGACAATCATCGAACCGGTTCTCATGGTCCTGATCGCCGCGGCCGTCGGCTTCTTCGCCGTTTCGATGATTTCTCCGATCTATTCATTGGTGAATGCGATTTGACGCGATCGATCAGAGATTGATTGTGTTAATGTGTATTGTTTTACGCTACAATAATATCGATGAAGTTCCCGCGCTCAAATAAGCGTCGTGCATTCACACTCGTCGAAGTCCTCATTGGTGCCGCGGTGTTCGTTGTTGTCGCGGTTGCCGCCTACAATGCATTCGTTTCTTTGTTTCAACTGATACACCTCAATCAGGAGCGCGTTCTCGCCATCGATCTCGCCGAAGAACGTTTCGAAATCGCACGCAATATGCCGTACGCGAATATCGGCGTACAGGGCAGTATACCGGTCGGCAGTATTCCGCACAGCGTGACACTTGTTCGCGGCGGCATTTCATTCACGGTCATAACGACAGTCCGAAACATCGACCTTCCTTTCGACGGTACGATCGGTGGCACACCCAATGATCTTTCGCCGGCCGATAATAAGCTCGTTCAGATCGAGGTTGATTGCGGTTCTTGCCGGAATTTCCAGCCCATTATATTGACTGGACAAGTTGCGCCGAAAAATCTCGAAACCGCCTCGACAAACGGTGCACTCTTTATCCGTGTTTTCGATGCCAATGGCCAACCTGTTCAAGGTGCCAATGTTCACGTCGAGAATGTCGCTACTACAACGACGATCGCGATCGATGATACAACAGATGTAAACGGCATGCTCCAGCTCGTCGATGTGCCTCCCGGAAATAACGCGTATCGCATAACCGTATCGAAAGCTGGATATTCGACGGACCGCACGTATTCGACGACCGATGTCGCAAATCCGAAACCGACGAAGCCGGATGCCACTGTTGTATTGCAACAGGTCACGCAGGTGAGTTTTGCCATAGACAAATTGAGTGCCATTCATGTCCAATCCGTCACACCTACCTGCGCACCGGTCGGTAATTTCGCTTTTCACATGACGGGATCGAAATTGATCGGCGAAAACATCGCAAAATATTCATCGGATAAGACGACTGACGCAAACGGCAATCTGGTTTTGAACGGCATGGAATGGGATTCGTATTCTATATTGCCAAAAGATCTTACGCGTTATTTGACGGGTATCAATCCTCTCAATCCGGTTGCCGTCAATCCCGACAGTTCGGTCAACATCCAACTCATAACCGTACCGCAGAATTCCAACGCCCTTTTGGTTACCGTGCGTGATAGCGCGACCAATCTGCCTTTACCAGACGCGACTGTGCGCGTTACCGCGTCTGGGTACGACAAGACCTTGGTCACGGGGCATGGATTCTTGTCCCAAACAGATTGGTCCGGCGGTTCGGGACAGGAAGACTATATCGACAATACGAAGTATTTCGTCGATAACGGCAATGTTGATACGAGCAATGCCGGCGATATCACTCTTGGCACAGTGTTCGGACAATACAACTCATCCGGCAGTCTCGAATCATCAACGTTTGATACCGGTTCAGCGAGCAATTTCTATTCTCTGATCTGGTCACCGACCGACCAGTTGGCGCCTATCGGGGCTGACGCGGTCCGGTTGCAGATCGCATCAAATGCGACAATCACGCCAACGACAACTTGGTCATTCATCGGTCCCGATGGTACCGGTTCCAGTTATTACAATGTATCCAATTCGACTATCAACAGTGTTCACAACGGCGATCAGTTCTTGCGCTACAAGCTTTATCTCGCCACCGCCAGTACGACGCTCTCGCCAAATGTGTCGGAAATTTCCTTCACGTACTCGTCAGCATGTGTACCGCCCGGTCAAGTCATTTTTACCGGTCTGCCGGCGGGTACATATACGGTAACAGTGTCGAAAAGCGGTTATGCGACCAATACGGTTGCCGCCGCAGTCGACAACGATTGGCAGGAAGAGCAGGTCATTCTGGGACCATAATATGAAAAATACGATACAATATAACGGTATGCACAATATTAATAGAGGATACACTTTGGTGGAATTGGTCGTCGCTATCTCTATCATGCTTGTCGTCATGCTCTCGGTGGTCGCATTTGAATACAATGTTCTCGACTATAATCGTTCTTCCAAAGAGGCCTTGAACAATATCACCGACGCCGAAAACATTTTGAAATACATGACCAAGGAATTGCGTACGATGTCGCCGTCGGCAAGCGGTTCGTATCCCATCCTGAATGCGGCTACGAGTTCGATAACTTTTTATTCCGACGTTGACGGCGACGGCGTAAAAGACCAAGTCAGATATTATCTCGTCTCAACGACACTGTATCGTGGCGTTACGGCGCCGGTCGGTTCGCCGCCGTCGTACAATTCCGTGAACGAAAAAACCGTTACTCTTGCACAGGGCGTTCGCAATGGTGCGACCTATCCCGTCTTCGAATATTTTGACGGTAATTATGATGGCGACATCGTAC
>JAMDBV010000011.1 GCA_023487965.1 Patescibacteria group bacterium | reverse complement strand
GGAAGGTCATCGGTTCAATCCCGATCATTGGCTCAAGCTAGTTACTAGTGAACTGGGAACTAGTAACTGGTCATTCACGCGATGGTTTGTTGCGATTGACTAGTAACTAGTAACCAATAACCAGTTACTAGAATGCCACCTTAGCTCAGTTGGTAGAGCATCGCTTTCGTAAAGCGAGGGTCCCCGGTTCAAGCCCGGGAGGTGGCTCCGGAATGATGATGGACTAAAGACAAGTAAAGCAATACAAATGAAAAACAAAAATACATCATGGGGAGCGGTCGCGGATTGGTACGATAATGTCGCGGAAGGCGATACGGACAGTTATCAGAACAAAGTCATAATGCCGAATATTTTGCGTTTGGCGGATATCAAGGCCGGTGAAAGAGTGATCGATATCGCATGTGGCCAAGGAATGTTCAGCCGAGCATTTGCCAAGCTTGGCGCGTCGGTTATTGGTACCGACATTTCGCCGGAACTCGTATCGATCGCGAGCAAGAAATCTGCCGGTATGGACAATGTAAGCTTCAAGGTCGCCAAAGCCGACGATATGAATGAACTATCCGGCGACAGTTTCGACAAAGCATTTATAATCCTCGCTTTGCAGAATATGTCAGATATCAATACTGTCATAGCCGAATGTTCGCGACTGCTTACCGGCGCCGGCAAATTATTCCTGGTCATAAATCATCCGACCTTTCGCGTGCCAAAACATTCCGACTGGGGTTATGACGAAGAGAAGAAAACGCAATACCGTCGCGAAGACAGATACATGTCCGATATTTCCGTACCGATAAAGATGAATCCGGGTGACAAGAATAGTGAGGAGACGATTACATTTCACAGGCCATTGCAGGTGTATTTCAAATCATTGCGCCGATCAGGTTTCGTCGTAACCGCTCTCGAAGAATGGATTTCTCACAAGAAAAGCCAAAATGGTCCGCGCGCCAAAGTCGAAGATGAAGCTCGCAAAGAATTCCCATTGTTTATGGCACTTGTCGCCGAGAAAAAATAAGCTTCCGATATATCCGACTTTCTGCTAAAGTATGGCCATGAATAAAGAAGCGATCGCAAATAAGATTGCCGAACTCGAAGCCGGCATGAATACGCCGACATTCTGGAATGATAAAGCCAAGGCGCAAGCAACAATAGCCGAGATAAAGAAGTTAAAAGAAGAATTGGCCGGTGTTGGTAAATACGACGGCGGTGAAGCGGTACTTTCGATTCTCTCCGGCGCCGGCGGTGATGATGCCGAAGATTTCTCGGCGATGCTCATACGCATGTATATGAAGTACGCCGAAAGCAAAGGTTGGGCGTATTCGATCATTCATGAAAATCAAAACGATCACGGTGGTTATCGCAATATCACCTTGGAGCTTTCCGGCAAGAATGTATATGGCACCATGAAGAACGAATCGGGTGTGCATCGCTTGGTGCGCATATCGCCATTCAATGCAAATGACAAAAGGCATACGTCGTTCTCGCTCGTCGAAGTGTTGCCAAAATTTGAAAAATCATACGAGAGCGATCTCGTTATTCCGGAATCAGATATCGAGGTATCCATAGCGCGCTCCGGCGGTCCCGGCGGCCAGAACGTCAATAAGCGCGAGACGGCGGTGCGCCTCTTGCACAAGCCGACCGGCATTTCTATTCATGTCACTTCGGAACGTTCACAGGCCCAGAATAGGGAAAAGGCCTATGCGATATTGAAAGCCAAATTGTGGAAGAAGAGAGAAGATGATCGTATCGCCAAGGAGCGCGGTATGCAGATCGCTTCGACGACGTCGATTGAATGGGGCAATCAGATCAGGTCGTATGTTTTGCATCCGTACAAAATGGTCAAGGATCACAGGACAGGATATGAGACAAGTCAGGTGGATAAGGTTTTGGACGGGGAGATTGAAGGATTTATCGAGGCGGAAAAGGAGATGGGGAATTGACCTAATTTCTAATTGACCTAATTAACTTAATAAAATCCAAATTAGGCCAAAGGTGACAAAGTGAAATCGAATACGTTATACTGTAGCAATGATTTATTACGATAAGGTCACGAAAATCTATCCGGACAAGTCTGTAGCCCTCGAAGATGTAACGTTTGGCGTCGAACACGATGAATTTTTGACCATTGTAGGCCATTCCGGGGCCGGGAAATCAACATTGATGAAATTGCTTATCGCCGAAGATCGCCCGACGCGAGGTTCGGTATTCTTCGAATCGGCCAATATTCACAAGTTGGACAAGAAAAATATGGGCAAGATTCGTCGGAGGATCGGTACCATATTCCAGGACTATAGGCTGATACCAAATAAAACCGTGTACGAAAATATCGCCTTTGCCATGGAAGCGGCCGGGCGCAGTGACGGCGAAATATCTGCGGACGTGCCACACGTGATCGAATTGGTCAATCTGGGTCATAAAATATGGAATTTTCCCGGTGAATTGTCGGGCGGCGAACGTCAGCGCGTGGCGATCGCTCGCGCCATTGTCAATCAGCCGGATATTGTTATCGCCGATGAACCGACGGGCAATCTCGATCCGGAAAATACTTATGAAATTGTGAGGATCTTGAAGAAGATAAACGAATTGGGCACGACTGTTCTTTTGACGACTCACAATAAGGGCGTTGTCGATGCGCTCGGCGGCAGGGTGATAACAATGGAGCGTGGTAAGGTTGTGAAGGACAGTAAGGATGGGAAGTATGTTCTGTGAATTGACCTAATTTCTAATTGACCTAATTGATCTAAATAATTATCAATGACCAATGCGATAAGAAAAACATCCAGCAATATCTATGATCTTGAAGAAAGGACTGCCAAATTTGGTGAAAATGTTATAAAATACTGCAATAAAGTTCCAAAGAATGATATTACCAGACCGATTGTTAATCAATTGATTAGGTGTGGTACGTCTATCGGGGCCAATTATTGTGAAGCGGACGATGCTGAAAGCAAAGCGGATTTTAAGCACAAAATCGGTATATGCAAGAAAGAATCACGAGAGACCAAGCACTTTTTGAGAATGGTAGCCGTAGCAGAGCCGGTGTATAAAGACGAAGCAAGGGTATTGTGGTCAGAAGCAAATGAACTCAATCTTATATTCAATACCATATTTCACAAGGTTAAATAGTAATTGTGTTATTAATACATTTGTCATTTATTAGGTGAATTAGGTCAATTAGAAATTAGATCAATTATAAAAAAATGTTTACAACACTCAAACGCATAGCAAGAACAGGTTTTGTAAATTTCTGGCGCAATAGTTTCTTGTCTTTTGCGGCTATTGTCGTCATCACGCTTTCATTGACCGCATTTGGGGCGCTCATATTCGCCAGTGCATTTGGCAGATCATTACTCACAGAAGTCAAAGACAAAGTCGACATAAATGTCTATTTCACACTTTCTGCTCCGGAAAATGACATTGTCTCACTGCAAAAAGACGTGAACGCTCTTGCTGAGGTGGCCACGACGACGTATACATCGCGTGATGCGGCCTTGGCCTCATTCAAGGAAAAGTGGCAGGATAATGCGCTTATCATGCAAGGTTTGGATGAAGTGGGCGACAATCCGTTTCCAGCTTCCATAAGTATCAAGGCCAAGGATCCGGGTAATTACGGTGCAATCGCCGATTTCCTGAAGAGCAGAAATCCGCTTGATAACAGCGGCGCGCCGATAATTGAGAAGATCAATTATGAAGAGAATAAGCTTATCATCGATCGTTTGAGTCGTATCATTCCGACGGTCGAGCAGGCGGGTGCGATCGTGGCGTTGGTGCTCATTCTGGTCGCGATCATCGTGGTATTCAATACGATCAGATTGATTGTCTATACGGAAAAGGACGAGATTGCGGTTATGAAACTGGTCGGTGCCAGCAATATTTATGTGCGCGGACCACTGGTTATTTCCGGAATAATGTACGGTGTCTTTTCGGGAATAATCACATTGGTCATATTGGCGGCATTCTCATATTGGAGTGATGCGATCATATTGCGATTGGCGGGCGTGGACGTGGCGGCGAACTTCGAATTGGTTGTCAATGTCCTGTCCAATTATTTTGTCCGTAATTTCGCTCAGATATTCGTCATCATCATGATGGCTGGCATTATTCTCGGCGGTCTGTCGAGCTATCTCGCCGCGAGGAAGTATTTGAAAGTATAGCCGACTTTTTACGTTCAGATTTGACATTTGGATTTTGTCATTTGTCATTGCATAAAAGCATTGTGCCACTATTGTTTAGTGTTATATACTCAATTCATGCCAAAGAAACATTCAAATCATAAATACATTTTCGTTATCGGCGGAGTCATGTCCGGAGTCGGCAAAGGCATCGCAACATCATCTATCGGTACTCTTCTCGAAGCGCGCGGATTGCGTGTTAACCTAGTCAAAGTCGACCCTTATCTCAATGTCGACGCAGGCACCATGAACCCCACCGAACACGGTGAGGTTTTCGTTTTGGATTCTGGGCTAGAAACGGATCAAGATATGGGCAATTATGAAAGGTTCCTAAACAGAACTTTGACATCCAACGATTACATAACGAGTGGCATGATATACAAACATGTCATCGAGAAGGAGAGGGCTCTTGGGTATGGAGGCAAGTGCGTAGAGGCCGTGCCGCATATCAGGGATGAGATAGTGAGACGCTTCGAACGCGCCGCGGTCAATGATGAGTCGGACGTATCGATAATAGAGATCGGTGGAACAGTCGGAGATTATCAGAACATCATGTTTATCGAAGCGGCGCGCGTGCTCAAGATGAAAAGACCGAATGACGTTATCGTCATTATAGTTTCGTATTTGCCTATTCCCGGCAAGATCGGTGAAATGAAATCTCGCCCGACACAGCACGCTATCAGACAGTTGGCGTCATATGGGGTAAATACGGATATTATTATTGCCAGAAGTGAATTGCCTGTTGATAAAAAGCGCAAAGAAAAAATAGCCGTGTCATGCAATATGAATCCTGATCATGTCATATCGGCGCCGGATATCGACAGTGTCTATGATGTACCGATCAATTTTGAGAAAGATTGTCTGACGAATATTATATTCAAAACTTTCCACATGAGACCGAAGACTAGTGGATCAGGTCTCGGTGCCTGGAAAAAATTTGCCGATGGCGTCAAGGATGCCAAAGAAGAGATCAATATCGCCATTGTCGGTAAATATTTTAATACAGGCGATTTTG
Source organism: Patescibacteria group bacterium (assembly GCA_023487965.1). GTDB lineage: Bacteria > Patescibacteriota > Minisyncoccia > Phycocordibacterales > PALSA-1337 > C7867-002. Next base: position 1,082 of record JAMDBV010000011.1, on the reverse strand, counting down.
TTTTGACTGATGCATATATTTCGGTTTTGGAAGCGATCAAATATTCGGCATACGCTCTCGGCAAAAAGCCGGTCATTCATACGGTGAATGCTCGGGATTTTGAAGTCAAAAAGCCCGATTATAAAGCCCTGAATAAATTACAAGGCATTATCGTTCCCGGAGGTTTCGGCGAAACTGGTATCGAAGGTAAGCTCAATGTGATTCGTTACGCTCGAGAAAACAAAATACCGTATTTTGGCCTATGCTATGGTATGCAACTAATGACAGTTGAATACGCCCGAAACGTTCTCGGTCTCGCCGGCGCCAATACGACGGAGATCGATCCGAAGACGGCATATCCGATCATTGACATCATGATTGACCAGAAGAAGAAATTGGCCGACAAAGATTATGGCGGCAGTATGCGTTTGGGTGGTTATGATGCGGTACTGTCCAAAGGTACGATTGCGCGCGAAGCGTATGGCAGGGAGACGATTCGTGAACGCCACCGACATCGCTATGAAGTCAATCCGGAATTTATCGCGCGACTCGAGGAGGCCGGTTTGGTATTCTCCGGAAAATCTCCGAGCGGAACACTCATGGAAATAGCGGAGCTTCCTCGCAGTCAACATCCGTTCTTTTTGGGAACCCAATTCCACCCCGAATTCCTCGCGCGTCCGCTCGCGCCACATCCTCTCTTCACTGCATTTGTCAAAGCGGCGGTGAGGCGCATTGCTCCGAGAAGTAAATGATTCAAGGCTGTTTTTTTTGACCACAATCACTACTTATTGTTATTATTTTATGATGAATAATTCAATGGAAAGTCATAGAGAAACAGATGGAAATCCTGACCGTTTTATTGGTGATGAACTGGAAATCTCAATAGTCGAGCCCGGGAATGAGGCCATCTGTATTATAAAGCCTGACGCTTTTGCGAAAAAAGGTGAAATAATAAGGCGTTTGGAAGATTCTGGTCTATATATCGTACGGCACAATTCTAAGAAGCTAACAGAGGATATTGTGCGCGAAATGGTGCTAAAGGGTAGAGGCATGTCTCCAGAAATCGAAGACGCGACATTACGGCATCTGTATTATAAAGCCTG
>JAMDBV010000020.1 GCA_023487965.1 Patescibacteria group bacterium | reverse complement strand
CAAGGGCCGAGAAGTAAAGGCCGAGGAAGCCCGCAAACAATTCAAGGACAATAAGTACAAACTGGAGCTAATAGACGAGATCGTCGCCAAGAATGAACCGGTCACCCTGTATACCGCCGGCAATTTCACCGATCTTTGCCGAGGCGGACACTCCGACGAACCGGCCAAGGACATATCTCCGGACAGTTTCAAATTGTCACGTATAGCCGGCGCGTATTGGCGCGGCGATGAAGCAAATGCAATGCTAACGCGTATTTACGGTTACGCTTTTGACAGTGCCGAAGAATTGAAAGCCTACGAAGATCGCTTGGCCGCCGCGGCCGCTCGCGATCACAAAAAGCTCGGCAAAGAGCTCGACCTATTCACATTCTCGGACCTTGTCGGTTCCGGTTTGCCTCTTTGGACACCAAAAGGCATGCTTATGCGAGAGATCCTTGACGGTTATGTATGGCAACTGCGACACAAAGAAGGATATCAGAAAGTCGAGATTCCCCACATAACCAAACGTGACCTATACGAACGAAGCGGTCATTGGGACAAATTCAAAGACGAACTCTTCAAGATTACAACTCGCGAAAATCATGTTTTCGCCATGAAACCGATGAATTGTCCGCATCATACGCAGATATACGCCCGCAAATTGCACAGCTACAAAGAATTGCCTCAGCGATACGCAAATACAACCATGGTTTACCGCGACGAGCAGTCGGGCGAACTCGCCGGCCTTTCGCGTGTGCGATGTATTACCCAGGATGATGCTCACGTCTTCTGTAGGCACAATCAGGTCAAAGAAGAAATGCTCAAAGTCTGGAATATCATCAATACATTTTACAGTACGGTCGGTTTCAAACTTTCCCCGAGACTTTCTCTGCATGATCCGAAACATATGGACAAATATCTCGGTACCGAATCAGAATGGGTCAATGCCGAGAATGCCTTGCGCGATATTGTGCGGGAAAAAGGTGTGAACGCCACCGAATCCGTTGGCGAAGCGGCATTCTATGGACCGAAGATCGACTTCATGGCCGAGGATTCTCTGGGCCGGGAATGGCAAGTCGCCACTATTCAGCTCGACATGAACTTGCCGGAGAGGTTTGATCTCTATTGCATGAATGAAAAAGGCGAACAGGAGCGTATCGTCATGATCCATTGCGCCATCATGGGTTCGATCGAACGGTATATGTCGATACTTATCGAGCATTATGCCGGCAATTTCCCTCTTTGGCTTTCACCCGTTCAAGTGGCAATCATTCCGGTCGGTGAAGCACATCATGAGAGAGCGTGCGAAGTGCGCGACGCGCTGGTTGATGCCGGTTTGCGTTGTGAGCTTGATCTCGCCGATACCGGTTTTGGCAAGAAAGTCCGCAATGCCAAAAATGCCAAAATCCCCTACTTCATCATTATCGGCGACAAGGATATCGACGCCGGCAAAATAACGCTCGAGAGTCGCGACAAAGGCAATTTGGGACAAAAAGACTTGGCAGAGGTTGTGAAAGAGTTGGTGAGGGAGAATGAGGAGAAGAGGTAAGACAGTTTTGTAGCTTCATTGAAAGACAATGAGTTTTCGAATCTATTTATTAGACCGAAATCAACTACCCCACGGCAAGCCGACGGGGTATGACCGGAGCATGGCCTAGGTGAGCAACTTGAGCTGTGCGGTGTCCTCCGTCTTTCCCTGATTTTCGATGTATCTCTTCACCACGTTCCAGTCTCCCCGCTCGCCCACAGTGGCGAAGTAGTAGCCATCAGACCAGAATTCGCCTCCCCACAGGTCTTTTTTGAGCTCAGGGAATCGCTTGAATAGCTCTCGTGCGGTAATGGATTTGAATATGCGTACGACGTCTCCTCCTTTGTATTTCGATGGTGAGAATGAACAGAGTATGTGGATGTGATTGAGGTCAGTGCCGATCTTCTCGAATTCGATTTCATAGCGCTCCTCGATTCCCCGAGCCACATTCACGATGGCGAGCGGGATTTCTTTTGTTAGCAGCGCTTTGCGGTATTTGACGGGAAAGACTACATGGTAGTGACTATCGTGTGCATGGTGATGTCCTTTGTCGGCCATGTGCTAAGTATATCCGAAAACCGAGGGTTTTCAGACTTTCCTACAAGGAACCCGCGGCAAGCCGCGGGGTATGTGGAAATCAATCTTGATCCGCCAAACACAGCTACACTATTTACAAGCATTGTCCAGAATGCCGAATCTTCATTTTGACATTATATTGAAATAATAGTAGTATGTTAATCATGAATTCACTAGCATTAGTAAACAGACTCATCACCGAGAAAACTGAGGATGAGTTAAGCAAATACCTTTCCGATACTTGGGATAGGGTGTGGAGTGACACTGATAAGAAGCACGGCTATGCAAAATTGAGGCTGTTTAAAACTGTCGACAAGATAAATAATATAATAAAATTAGGCGTTGATTTCAGAGATAAAAACGTGGCTGATTTGGGTTGTGGAAATGGTATTGCCTTGATCTACCTGAGAAAATATTTCAATATAACGGGCATCGGAGTTGATATATCCAAAGAAATAATCGATGGTCTTAAGGCAGACGCAAATAATCCGTCGCTATCTTTCGTTATCGGTGATCATAGAAACCTAAAACTTCTATCTGATGATCAATTCGATATTGTATTGAGTTTTGGAGTCATAGAGCATTTCGAAGAATATGGCCTTGCCCTTGCGGAAGCAAGACGGATACTAAAACCTGGTGGAAAGCTAGTTCTCATACAACCTAATCTTTTTTCATTCGGCGTCATTCAAGAATATTATTTGAGAGCTATAGGTGCCTGGAAATTTGGAAAACAAAAAGATTTCTCTCTTTTTTATTATAGATCGCTTTTGCGTCAGTCGGGTTATAGAAATATAAGATATCTGACAATGGCACCTTATCCTGATATGTATATTTCAAGATTTTTGGACAACATATTTAAAATCCTCATTCCATTCTGGGGACATTATTTATACCTAACAGCTGAAAAATAATCTATATGAAATTACAAGAAATACAAGAATTTTGTAACAGATTGCTCTCAAAGGTCGCATATCCCAGAGTGGGTACGATCATAGGTTTACAAGAGGAGATCGGCAAACTAGCCGAGATAGTGATGAATATCGAGATATATGGAAGACCTTTTGAGAAAGACGTTCTGGAAAAAAGATGTTCCGAAGTGTTTTTTAGTTTTCTCGATCTATGCAATTCTTATGATGTGCACCTCGAGAAGATAAGCAAAGACAGGATGGATGATGTAATAAATAAAATCAATAATTGGGAAAAAGAGCACGGTAAGATACTTGAACACAAGAGAAAGAAATTCGACTAAAACATATGACTGAAATCGAATATAAAAAATCATTCGAGCTTTTTCTTAAAAGAACTGACGAGAAAGGAGTTATACTAAAGTTTATAAGATCTCGCCATTTCCTAAATAGAAATATCGAGTTTCTTGACATCGGATCAGGAAAAGGGTCTTTGGCATTATCGATATCCCCTCATGTGAGAAATACGACGATAATCGAGCCAAACTCAGAATTTGTACGTAAATCGATACCAAGAAAAATGATAACGGTCATAAACAAAAAATGGGAACATACAAAACTGACTCATAATTTTGATTTTATTCTTATGGCTTACGTCTTCACATACTTCAAACCAAAGGACAGATCATCGCTTATCGCTAAAGCATATAAGCATCTTAAACCCCAAGGAAGGCTTTTGATATTATCAATAGACTCCCAAAAGGGTTCATGGCGGGGTATCCATTCATTATTTTACAAATTGATGAGTTTAAGACATCGCTCATCTGATGACGCATTGACTTCTCTCCTATCAGGATACAATCCATATCATACGAAAATCATCACCACGGTCAGCGCATACAATGTCGATGAAATGCTAAGGATTCTATGGTTTGATTTTGGAGAATATCCTATGCAATTCAAAAAATATAATGAAGAATTAGTTGGTTTTCTTAAACGGCATCGCGATAGGAGAGGAAAGATAACGTTAAAGATGGTCCACAATGCGTTTATTATTACTAAGAAATGACTATCCACATGGAACCTAAAAACATAGAACTAGAATTGCGTGCAGAAATCAATCATATTAAGTATAAAGATTTGATAAATTCCCTGGAACGCATTGGTAGATTATCTTCTAGCACTGAACGGCTTTCAGTCATGTACTTTGGAGAGGCAAACGGAAATCCTGTCGACATTCGCGTACGAATAACGAACGGCAACGCCGAAGTAGTATTAAAATCAGGACAATTTGGTGCCGCCGACAGAACAGAGGTTTCACAACCTATTCAGCGAGCACAATTTCTAGGCATGGTGAAGTTGTTTTCCGGCTTGAGATTTAAAATTGAGGTTGGAGAGAGGAAGACTGTCAATTTTGTAGTGGAAGACGATATCGTCTTATCATTAATATCTGCTGGAAATATCTCATACTTAGAACTCGAATGCATGTCAACGGAGAATCAAGTCAAATCTAATGAAAATAGACTGAGAGAGATTGCGAGACGACTAGACATTAGACTTCTCGAATCGGACGCGGAATTCGATAATCTATGCGACAGATTATCCAAAACAGTGGATTGGCCATATACCGATTCATACATGGACCATGCTAAGCTTGAAAAGCTATTCAATGTCCACAAAAAAAAGTACGCTTCGGACATTTGAGCCGAAACGTACAGTGATTATGACCTGTCAGATCAGACTGGCAATTTCTTCTGAAGTGCGATCCCATGATTCCGGTGAAAAACTGACAAAGACCTTCTTACAGTCTGGCAGCCTCTCGATCTCTGCTAAATACTCATGTAAGAGTCTGACTCTTGCCTTTATCTCGGACATAGGCTGGGAATTTCTGCCGATAAGTCGAGTCTCCAACCAAGTAGGATCATCTGGCAAAAGTGCAATTATCAGCGCGTCGGGAAATTTCGTCCTGACTTTTAGACAACCTTTTGGAGTGAGGTCTAACAACATTATTCTATCCAGACTACAAGTTGCCATACCTGGGATACAATGCATGGGCGTGCCGTAGTAGTAATCCATGTATTTATCCCATTCCAAAAAATAGTCTTGACCAATCATGCTGACGAATTCTTCCTCGGTGACATACTTATATCGACCATCGTCGTCAATTCGAGCCTTCCGAGTAGTTACCACGGTCGGCAACCTAAGATCATACCTTTCAGTAAGTCGTCGAGTGAAAGAGGTTTTGCCGACTCCGGATGGACCGACAAGACATACAATCTTTGGAACATTGCTCACGAAACACCTCCCAATTCTATTTTTTTTATTTTTATCCTAGCCTTCACACCGTTGATAAAGGTGTTGATCTCTTGTCCTTCCGTCTTTCCCATAATCGCGGCTACAAGAGGTGTATTGTAGGCCAGCAGATCCTTATCTGGATCAGATTCACCATATCCAACAATTTCCCACGTTGACTCGTGACCATCGACAGTATCAACGATTGTGACTTTGGTACCGATTCTGACTTTTTCCGCCGTAGTGGGCGGATCGATTACTACGGCGTGGTTTAACGCCTTGTGTGCAGCAGACAGTCTATGATCAACTCCACGTATATCAATGACGAGAAGATCGTAAGACGCATTGTCGTGGTATTGATCACCACCGACTTCGGCGACATGAGCTGTCTGCGCTTGAAGTTCGTTCAAACGCAGAGTTAATTTCCCGATCTCGACCCGAAGTTTTTGGATGCCTGATTTAGTAAAGTAAAGCTTCATACTCATATGGCTCTTGCCTTTCTATTTAGTCAAAGATGGCTGGTTTCGTTTTCAAGGTTCTATTTGTAAGATAACATGACGCTACGACTCTGTCAATGTTAGTTCGTGGGTAATGTGCACGCACATATGGCGGTTTTCTCCTAAAATGGAGAAATGAGCATATGTATGGCTAAAACAAGTGAAGCTCCGCCGACAGAGTCGGCGGCTTCTCCCTCCGACTAGAGATCGAGTTTCAGTTGCCCGTGGTCATCCTTGTTTTGATGTTCTACATACGCGAGAATTTCCTTTTCATTCAGACCCACAGTAGATACACAGTATCCCCGCGACCAGATACCTTCCCTGCCCCAAAATTGTTTCTGTAGAAAAGGAAATTTTCGCTTCAATTCACTGCCTGATTGCGATTTGATGAATTGAACGGCTTCGGCAACTGAAACTCTTGGCGGTATGACAACTACCATATGCACATGGTCCGGTTGAACATTCAGCTTGATTACCTCGATATCGGGATCGAGGTCTTCTGGGTGCTTGAGTATTTGAAAAGCGTACTGTTGAACTCCGGG
>JAMDBV010000045.1:3587-6564 GCA_023487965.1 Patescibacteria group bacterium | reverse complement strand
ACAGATACCATCTCGCCTTTATGCCAAACCGGTACCCTATGCCCGTACCATAATTGCCTCGATATGCACCAGTCGCGCAAATTGTTTATCCAATTGAAATATATTTTCTCAAACCTCTCGGGCATAATCTTGATTTCCCCCTTCTCAACAGGTTCACTCATGAGTTGTTTTAGCGTCTTGCCGCCGCGCTCGGCCATAGGCTTGTTTACATTAACGAACCATTGCTTCTTGGGCAGCGGCTCTATAACCCCACCGCTCCTATCCGCAACGGACACATTCATATCTATGGACTCTTCCTTTTCGAGTAGGCCGTTTTCTTTGAGCCAGTCCACGATCAATTGTCGCGCCTCTTTTGTTTTTTTGCCGCCTACCAGCACCCCGGCATTATCATTCATTCTGGCATGTTCATCGATAACCTGAATAAAATCCAGGCTGTGTCTTTCGGCCATTTCGGCATCGACCATACTATGCGCAGGCGTTACTCCGACAGCCCCGGTACCGTACGCGGGATCGACCCCTGCATCAGCGATTATTTTGATGTTCAGCCTTGCACCGGCAAAGTCGATATCCTTGAACTCTTTTCCGATGAATGACCTGTAGCGACTGTCTTCCGGATTGACTGCGACAGCGGTATCACCGACTTTGGTCTCGGGTCTCGTCGTTGCGATTGGTATTGGAAAATTGCTGCTGTACCTGAACGTATATAGCATACCCTTCTCCGCCTTATGCTGAACTTCATCATCAGAAACAGTTGTCTGACCCTTTGGATCCCAATTGACTACACGTAATCCGCGATATATTAGACCGGCTTCGTACATCTTTCGAAACGCTTCATTGACGGCATTACTCCGCGCCTCATCAAAAGTAAAGGCCTCTCGGGACCAGTCACATGACGCGCCCATGCGGCGTATTTGCTTTTGTATCGTCCCGCGACTGCCGACAACAAATTCCTCAACTCTTTTTATGAACGCATCCCGTCCGATATCATGACGGTTTTTACCTTCCGCCTTGATCATCTCTTTCTCAACCTTTGTATTTGTAGCAATCGCGGCATGATCGGTACCGGGAACCCAAAGCGCCTTTTTACCTCGCATGCGCGCGTAACGGACCGCAACGTCCTGAAGAGAATCTTCCAGGGCGTGGCCCAAATGCAATATACCAGTCGCGTTTGGCGGCGGTAGCATCACGGTAAATATTTCCTTCCTATCGCCGGGTAAACGGTCCGGATCAAAATAGCCGCTTTCTTCCCACATCTTGTAAATACGCTCCTCAGTCGCGGCCGGATCGTATGCCTTCAGGAATTTATCCGGAATGTTCGGCTTTTTATATTCGTCTCCGCCTTTATCGGCCTTTTTATTCATGCATGAATGTTAGCAGAAAAACACCCTTTACTCCACCTCCCCCGCTCCACGCGAATATTGTTTGAGCGGCAATTTGCCGATGTTTTCGATAATCGGAGTGATAAATTTCCAGGACGCCATGATCTCATCCGTAGAAGCAAAAAGTGTTTGGTCGCCGGTAAAAGCGTCCTTGATGAGTCTTTCATAATCGTTCGGCAAAGACTGATGCGACGGACTGTCGGAGTATTTGAATTTGAGCGTGCGCGGCTCGACACCCCATTCCGGACCCGGAATTTTGACAAAGAATTTCACCTTGATGCACTCTTCCGGCTGGATCCTGAATGTCAAAATATTTTGTTTGCCTATATCGGCGAGCTCGGCACTCTTCTTGCCGAACCACGATGTGATATTGTCACTACGGAAATACACATCGATCTCCGTCTTGCCTTCAGAGAGCGCTTTGCCGTTTTCGAGATATATCGGCACACCCTTCCAACGCGCGTTGTTGATCGACGCCTTGATGCGAAAATACGTCTCCGTCGAAGAATTGGCCGCGACGCCGGCTTCACTCTGATATCCGGCATACTGACCGCGCACGACGTATTTCTCGATATTCCTGGGACCGATAGGTGAGAGATCTTGCATAACCTTGGCACGCTCGCGACGTATGGCGGCGGCACTCCAATTTTTGGGTTTTTCCATAGCTGTCAATGCCAACATCTGCAGGATATGATTCTGGCCCATGTCTTTGATGGCGCCCATACTGTCGTAAAATGCGCCGCGGCCTTCGATACCTATCTTCTCAAAAAGTTTAATGTGAATGCGGCTTATATAGTTTCGATTCCACAATGGCTCAAAGAGCGAATTGTGAAAACGAAAAGCGATGATATTTTGCAGAGCTTCCTTGGCCAGATAATGATCGATACGAAATATTTGTTCTTCCTTGAATAACTTGCCGAGCAAACGGTCGAGTGAGGCGGCCGCCTCGATATCATGACCGAATGGCTTTTCGATAAGGACGCGCGTCCAGCCGGAATCATCATCACAAGGCACAGTCAATTTGGAATCGGAAAGATTGCGCAATATGCCCTCGTATAACGAAGGTGGTACAGAGAGATGGAATAGTTTGTTGGAGCATTGTCCCCACGATCGATCGATTGCATCGATACGCGTCGAAAGTCGAGCGTAAGAGGCCGGATCGTCGAAGTATCCCTGTTCATAGCTCATATGGTCGAAGAAATGCTTGATGTCCTCTTCCCGATATTGGCCCGGATGAATATTGAGACGATTGCGTATCATTTCCCGGAACTCTTCGCGAGAAAATTGACGACGAGAAAAACCTATAACGGCGAATCTCTCCGGCAACATACGTTTGCTATAAAGCGCTATAAGAGCCGGCAAAAGCTTGCGCGCCGCCAAGTCGCCGGTGATGCCGAATATGACGAAAATCGTTGGGTGCATATGGCTAGTTTAACACAAATAATGTCTAGAGATCCTCGCCCCATTCGACCCACTTCGGGAATAGTTCGCCGGCGACATATACGCACGGCAAGATGATGATCGCCGATAATACCCACAATATGAAGGATATGATCCGCGGTATCGAGGCCATGATGGCGCCGAACATTTCGGACCAT
>JAMDBV010000045.1:0-3577 GCA_023487965.1 Patescibacteria group bacterium | reverse complement strand
GCCGAATAGAAGTACGAGACGGAAGAAATTTAATGGACCGGGAACATAATAATTTGGAAAATACATTTTAGGTTGTGACGGTAACAGAAAAAGATCCGGTAGCAATATACGCACGGCAAGATGATGATCGCCGATAATACCCACAATATGAAGGATATGATCCGCGGTATCGAGGCCATGATGGCGCCGAACATTTCGGACCATACCTCCCATAAGGCTGATGCGATATTGCCCAATAATTCCATAGCCAATATGTTACAGAAACGGCATACTTTTGCAACAGCATTTGGCGACCGGCTACGATCATTTTCAGATCGGCAATAGCACCACGAACCATTGGTCTGCTATAATTGCACCGATGAATATTGAACTACTAATACACAATATCGGATTCGTAGCACTCGCGATACTATCGTTTGGCATGTTTATATTTATCCTGTTGAATGATCCGAGATCGACGGTCAACCGAACAGTCTCAATTGCTGTGTTGTTCCTTACGATATATTCATTATCTCAAGCAATAGGGTCGAATGTATCAGATCCGGCAATATCCAAAGATATATTCATGTTCAATTTAGTGACACCTTTTATCGGAATATTCAATGCGCACGGTATTGCGAGCGACCTTGGCCGAAACAAACGGATTCCTTTTTCGATTCTCCTTATGTATTTTCTCGCGGTATTCTATGTCATTGTCTCTATATTGCTACCGGATCTTTTTCTGTTACCGTCACAACCTAAAATGTATTTTCCAAATTATTATGTTCCCGGTCCATTAAATTTCTTCCGTCTCGTACTTCTATTCGGCATGGCATTACCGTATATGATATATCGACTGATCCGTGCGTATGTTGTATCGGAGGGCGACGAGCGTAAAAAGTGGCTATATTTTTTGTTTGCCGTAATACTGGGTTACGGTTTCGGATTCATACCGAATTTCCTCGTCTACAACATACAAATAAATCCGCTATGGGGTATGTTTGCGGGGACTTTTGCAATACCATTGTTATTCTCGGCCGTTAAATACAAACTATTCAATGTAAAGATAATTGCCAGGCAGGCATTCGTATACAGCGTAGCTATCGGTGTGATCGGCGGTCTTTTAGCGGCACTCGATTATTTCAGTCGCATGGTAAGCACAACATATCCGGGCTTTCCAGTATGGATATCGCCGATGGTCTCAGCGTCGATCGTTATTACACTGGCAATCATAGTATGGTTCAAATTCAAAGAACAAGATACTTTGAAATATGAATTTATAACCACCGTAACCCACAAATTTCGTACGCCCCTTACCCATATCCGCTGGGCGGCCGAGAATCTTTCGAAGATAAACATGGCGGAATCGGACCGCGACAATATCAAACACATCATAACCGCAAACCAAAAACTGGTCGAGCTTACAGACGTACTCATAAACGTATCCGAGGCTGATAGCAATGGATACAATTATAATTTTGAGAAAGTGAATCTAAACAACGTCACACGTGAGGCGATCGATGCGATTCGGGACCAATTCGCGCCAAGAACCATTGTTCTGCGCAATTCTGTCGGGCTGGATCTCACGGTCATGGCTGATAAGGATAAAGTCCGTAACGTAATGCAGACATTGATCGAAAATGCCATACATTACAGTCCGGACCGACCTATCTATATTCAGGCGGAGAGGGTGAATAACGATGTCGTTTGGCATGTCAGAGACGAAGGTATAGGCATAGCGAAAGAGGACATGCCTTATATTTTCACTCGCTTTTATCGAGGCAAAGACGCGCGTCTCTCCGATACCGAGGGTATGGGCATCGGCCTCTTTATTGCGCGACAGATCGTCGTTCGCCACCACGGCAAGATATGGGTGCAATCCGACGGTCCGGGCAAAGGCAGTACTTTTTCGTTTTCATTACCGGCAATAAGATAGGTACGGAAGTCTAATCAGCCAATTGATACATCCGAATATGTGGACCCGAGGAGATTTGAACTCCTGACCTCCCGCTTGCAAAGCGGGCGCTCTACCAACTAAGCTACGGGCCCGAATAAGCACGAAAACGCACCGAAGACACTATACCAGATGTGCGAACCAAATGATACTGTAGACACCCAAAATATTCATGGCAAATGAAATCGGCAACAATACCGCCACCCTTATCTTGGAAATACCCATTAGCATGAGACCGAATTCATCCGGCAGAGGTGAAGCGATGAACGCGGCGCCGATAAGTGGCGAGAGCCATTTCAAAAAGCCAAAATGAAATGAACGAAACACATGCTTGACCACCGATGGTCGCATCGAGCCCAAGAGATCATCGGCGAAACGGTCACGGATAAAATAGAACAATAAGAGGTCACCCGTCATGGCGCCGAGGGCGCCAAAAATAAGTACCTGACCGGTCGGCATCAGAGTCGACATGTGTGCGAGCGCCACTGAGGCCGGAGCCAGAGTGAAAACCGACGTGAAGAAGATGCCGGCGATAAAAGTCGCGATTACATTGCCACCGAGTACCCTTATAAGAAGATCGATGATACCGAATTTGGAGAGGAAAACTGTGATGAGCGCGCCGACAAAGATAAAGAAAATGTCCTTGGACAATTCCCTGCGATACCTGATTGTATTTTTTCTACTCTTGACCACGGATGTATTATATCATTCGTACCGATTGGCATGGATGATATTTTCATCCGCCTTGTCATTCAAGGCAAAATATAGAGAGCCGATAAGACCCACAAATATCGAGACGAAACCGAGCCCGCGCCACATTGCCGCGATATACGACGCGTATTGCAGCATATTCAATGTCGATAATAAATAATTCCAATCGTGAGTTACCGCGTCGCCGCCCAAAAGAGGTATCAGCTGGGTAATCGCATCACCGGCATAAGCGCTTACATTAAAGAGACTCATACCCAGCCAAAACAACATGATACAAGCTGAGTAACGATTCTTCGTAAAGAAGAAATAAATACCGATCACGGCCGGTACGGCTAGCTGCATTATCGTACCTCCTGCCATATAGACAAAATGGCCGAAGAGGATAAATACGACGTGCCCAGCTTCATGGATGATCAGATTGAAATTATTAAAAAAAATCTCGCCTGTTTGATGATTATAATAATCGAGCGTATAGAGGAATGCCAAAACCGCAAAGATCACTTTCGATATGACCACGGTCTTGGAATCTTTCATTATCATCTTAGTTCCACTCCGCATTTCGGACAATTCTTGGGATACGCCAATTTGCCGAGACTCGCGCGGCAATTGGGACAGCGCCATGTCACGGCCGCATATATCGCGCCACCAATAACGACAATAAGCGACGGTACGACGTAATTGTCGATTTTGAGTCCAAGAATGGTCTGCGAACCGTATACGTATGCGATAACTATTATTGCCGGAATAAGTATTACGGCCAACGCGACAAGGTTCACCACGAACTTTTGATGAAATCGAGCTTTTATCTCATCTGGAGACATGGCTTCATTATATCGTGATCTGGTGAAATTAAAAACAATAAAACTATAATTTCGCCATGTGGCAAACTTTAATCAGTTCAATTGGTGGACCTACCGGGAGTCGAACCTCTGG
>JAMDBV010000002.1 GCA_023487965.1 Patescibacteria group bacterium | reverse complement strand
TCGTAATCTACGCGCTTCCAATTCCTTCTGGGAAAGAGCGCGGTTAGGATGATGATGTGTATTCATGCGGTAATTGTACCGCATATGATGTAAATACGATAAGGATATGTGTGAATATCAGTAGGTACCTTTCGTCCAACAGGATAGCACGAACAACAATAATTGTCAACTACATTCATGGCTCAAAATATGGTAGTTTACAGCTATGTTCAAGGAAAAACGATACAAAATCCTCAATCGCTTCTCAAATGACATCGGCATCGATCTCGGCACAGCCAATACCCTCGTCTACGTTCGCGAAAAAGGCATAGTCGTCAATGAACCATCCGTTGTCGCCGTAAATCAAAAGACGGGCCAGGTTGTCGCTGTCGGAGCCGCCGCAAAGCAAATGCTCGGACGGACGCCGCAACATATTGTCGCTGTGCGGCCACTCGTCGACGGTGTCATCTCTGACTTCGAAGTCACGGAAGAAATGCTCGCATATCTCATAAAGCGCGCCAATGAATTTATGCCAAAGCGCATATTGGGACCACGCGTGGTTATCGGTGTGCCGTCAGTTGTCACAAATGTTGAAGTCCGAGCCGTGCGCGATGCGGCCAGGAACGCTGGGGCGCGTGAAGTCTATATCGTCGAGCAACCGATGGCCGGCGCCATCGGTATCAGATTGCCTATCCATGATCCCGTAGGTAGCATGGTTATCGATATCGGTGGCGGCACGACGGATATTGCTGTCATATCGATGGGCGGTATCGTTCGCTCGAAGAATCTCAAGATCGCCGGGGACAAATTCAACAATGACATCATCTCGTATATACGCAATGAGTTCAAGATCCTGATAGGCGAAACGACGGCTGAAGCCGTCAAATTGTCCGTCGGAGCCGTACTCCAAGGCGAGCCACTCGAAACAACTATTCGCGGTCGCGACCTCATCGCCGGTCTGCCACGCGAGGTCATAATCACTGATTCCGATATACGTGAAGCCATGTCGCAGTCCATAGGTATCATTGTCGATTCCGCCAAGGAGGTACTCGAAACGACGCCGCCGGAAATTCTCGCCGATATCATGAAGCGCGGTCTGCATCTCGTCGGTGGCGGAGCACTCATAAAAGGTCTGGACGGCTTGCTCGCCGAAGAGCTCAAGATACCTATAACGATCGCGGACGATCCTCTCACCGCCATCGCTCGCGGCGCCGGCATTATCGTCGAAAACATCGACACCTTCCGCAATATACTCATAGAAAATGATGATGAGATCTCAAATAAATAGTCGCGATAGGAGCAAAAAACGACTCGTGATTTTGGGTATAATTCTCCTTATCGTATTTGTATTGGGTTGGAACTATCTCTTCCCCAATTTTATGCCGAACCTATTTTCCGCGATCGCCAAACCATTCTGGAATATAAGATACGGTATAGAGGCCGGCAGTCTATCGTCGCACGATACATTGCTCAATGAAAATGAGGTGCTACGCGCAAAGGTAGCGCAGTACGAATCGTATTATGCAAATATAGAGGCGATCGTGGCCGAGAATCTCCAGCTGAAGCAGATATTGGGTATCAAAGAGTACCAGAGTGTATCGACCACCACCGCGTCGACAACTGAAACGTTTACAGACGAGCGTGGCAATATATTGAGCGCGTTGCGTATATCAACTGAGAAATATTCGATCGCTCCGGTTCTGATTGTGCCGCCACATACGGGATATGACCAATATGTGATTGATGGCGGAGGAGACAGGGGATTTGCGGTCGGCGAAAGCGTCTATAGCGTCGGCAAGATTTTGATCGGCAAAATCTCATCAGTTCTCGCCAATACTTCGATTGTCACGCTCTATACTTCGGCCGGAGAAACATATAAAGTATACATAGGTTCATCGAGTGTTCCGATCGATGCTATCGGTCTCGGTGGCGGTCAATACAGTGCCGATGTTTCGAGAGACATTCAGGTCAATATCGGTGACAGTGTGACAAGTGAGGGGTTGGATAATATTGCATTCGGTACGGTCAAGGAAATCATAAGTGATCCGGCTCAACCATTTCAGAAAATATTATTTGCGCCAAACGTAAATATTTATTCGCAGAGATGGGTTCTGATACGCAACAACAAATGAAAAAAATAATTTTGAGAATAATATTTGATATCTTGCTATTTGGCTCGGTGGCGTACGGGTATTGGTATATCGGCATTATCGTCGGTATCATTGGTATCATGACGATGCCATTCTACATCGAATTCATCATTGCCGGCATTGCCTATGACAGTCTATATCTGTACGGTCGCAACAATCTGGTGAGCAGAGATATAGGTTTTTTTGTAGCACTGGCTCTATCCATAATAGGCAAAGCATCCTCATCTTTTTTGCGCAATTAGATACATATGTGTGATATAGTCATTGCATGAATTTGTTGCAAAAGAAGAGCAATCATAGAAACGTCGAGATAGATCCCGACGAAGTCCTTATCGATGCCAGCAATGTTTCAAATCTAGATCGCACTCGTTATGAGGGGCGGTTGGAGCGACCGATATCACGAATGTCGCTCCTTACGGTTCTTGGCGCGTCGATATTGATGTTTGTTATTTTCTTGTCACAGATCTGGAAATTGCAAATATCCAACGGTGACGAATATTCGAGACGAAGCGCCATGAATATATTGCGGCCCGTACCGGTTTTCGGAGGCCGTGGGGTTATAACAGATCGCAACGGTGTACTGCTTGCGTGGAATGCGCCGAGCGAGGATGGTGACGTGTCTCGCCGTGAGTATGCGAGTACTACCGGCTTGGCACATATTCTGGGCTATGTTCAATATCCATCGAAAGATTCAAACGGTTTCTATTACCGCGAAGATTTCGAAGGAGTCGACGGTGTTGAGAAATTTTATAATGCCGAACTCAGCGGTAGGAATGGCTCTCGTCTAGTCGAAGTCGACGCTACGGGTCATATTGTCTCCGAAAATACGATGCGGCCGCCGGAGAATGGAGACAATATACGTCTGTCGATCGACAGCAGAGTTCAGTCGGAACTGTTCAGTAATATCAAAAATATCGACGACACATATGGTTTTGCCGGCGGAGCGGGAGTTATCATGGATGTGAATACCGGAGAGATGCTGGCGCTCACAAGTTATCCGGAATTTAGTCCGCAGATAATGTCTGATCGCAACGATCAAGGCGCGATACAGAGTATGCTTAATGATAAGCGTCTTCCGTTTCTAGACAGAGCCATCGATGGTCTGTATGTTCCCGGCTCGACGGTAAAACCCTATATCGCATCCGGCGTTCTCAATGAAAACGTTATCGATCCGAATAAGATTATTCATACAAAAGGTTATATAACGGTTCAGAATCCATACGATCCAAATCTTTCATCGATGTTTCGTGATTGGAAGGACCTCGGCGATCTGGATATACGGCATGCAATCGCAATGTCGTCCGATGCGTATTTCTATACAGTCGGTGGCGGCTATGGCGATCAGAAGGGTCTCGGTATAGCGGGTATCGACAAGTATCTGCGATTATTCGGTTTCGGTGAAGCTATTCCGGAAGCGTCCTTCTTGTCAGGCAAATCCGGAACAATACCGACACCGGAATGGAAGAAGAAGACTTTTGATGAATCCTGGTACTTGGGCGATACGTATCATACCGCAATCGGTCAATACGGAACATTGGTCACTCCGTCGCAAATGGTACGAGCGATAGCGGCTATCGCAAACGGTGGGCACCTCTTGGTGCCGACGATAGTTTCCGGAAATGAGCCGGTAGTCGAGAGGACATTGGATAGTCTGGATCCGAATAACATTGAAATCGTAAGAGAGGGTATGAGATTGTCGGCTACAATAGGGACAGGCAAGGCCATGAATGTACCATACACCGAATTCGCGACCAAAACAGGAACGGCGGAATTGGGTGTAAGCAAAGAGAAGGTTAATTCATGGGTTATCGGATTTTGGCCATACAAACAACCGAAGTACGCTTTTGCGGTTATTTTGGAGCAAGGCTCGGTGCATAATTTGATCGGTGCTGTTGCCGTATTGCGCGCCACGGCTGATTGGATGAGCGTAAATACACCGGAATATTTCAAGTAGCGATTATCTGTGTCATCATTGGACTCCTCTATTATCCTAATGTGCCATACATGTTCTTTGTGTCATCCTCACACCCTTTGTGTCATCCTCGCACCCTTGTGTCATCCTCGCGAAGGCGAGGATCCATGTCTATCCACCAGCTTCTGTTATACTTGTCCCATGAATACCAAGACCTATTGTGTATACATACTATCAAATAGAAAATGCGGAGCATTATATATAGGCGTAACAAGCAATTTGAGACATAGAATACAACAACATAGAAACAAAGATTTTGATGGATTCACAGCAAAATATGGCATTGATAAATTGATGTATTTTGAATCAACTAATGATGTGGAATCTGCTCTGCAAAGGGAGAAGCAACTGAAGCATTGGAATAGGGAATGGAAGATTAAACTCATTGAGCAACACAACCCAGAATGGAATGATATTTCTAGAAAATTGGAGATATGAATTTGAGACTACAAGGTGGTGACACCTGGATCCTCGCCTTCGCGAGGATGACACAAGAATGCGAGGATGACACAGGGAGAGTGGGTATAACACAAGATATACGAAGCACTCGAGAATGACACGGATACAGTGTTCTAATAATTGTCATGAATAAGGTCAATATATTTGCAATTGGTAATTTGGCGGAAATCCAATATAATGAAACAATGAATCACCTGATCACAATTACGAAATCGGACGGCAGTAAGCAATTATTCGAGGAAGAGAAGTTGATCAATTCATTGCGTCATGCCGGTGCAAACGATGTTGAGGCGGAGGATGTGGTTGAAGAGATAGAGAAAGACATGTGGGAGGGTATGCCAACTGTCGATATTTATCGACGGGCCTTCGAACTGTTGAAGCGCCATTCCAAGCATACCGCTTCAAAATATTCGATACGTCGCGCGATATTTGAGCTCGGTCCGGACGGTTTTCCGTTCGAGCGGTTCGTGTCCCGTATATTCAATATCTGGGGCTATGAGACTATCACTGATCAGACACTTATGGGTACATGTGGTGTAGATCATGAGATCGACGTTGTGGCGTGGAAAGGGGACGAATTGGCGATGACGGAAGCGAAATTCCACAATGAGATCGCATTGCGCTCCGACCTAAAGGTCGCCCTATATGTAAAGTCGCGCTTCGATGATTTGGCGGACATGACATTCAAGTACGGCGATAAGGAACGTAAACTCACATCTCGATGGTTATTTACGAATACGAAATTTACTGATTCAGCGATCAAATACGGCGAATGTAAAAATATTCATATGATCGGCTGGAATTATCCGAAAGAAAACCTCCACACAATCATCGAGACCCACGGCCTGCATCCGATAACGACCATTTCGGCACTTACCAATCAACAAAAGAAGGATCTGATAGGCAGGGACATTATCACATGCACTGACCTCCTGCACGCAACAAATGTTCTTTCCGACATTGGAGTGAAGAGTGAAGAGGCAAATATGGTTATGGAGGAAGTCAGAACGATTCTAGGGCAGTAATTATTTTATTATTTCGTAACATTTGCCCTCTACCAAAAGTTATACTAGAATAACGATAATGCTACAGGTATACAAGGAAAATCAATACGTTACGCGGATCATCAGCGACTCGTATGGCCGCAATTTCAAGGTAATATTTGCGATAGTAGAAAATAACGGTCAATTGAAAGGCCGCATTGTCTCCGTCGAACCGATATTGTCCCTGAATGGAAAAACGGCCACATGCGGTAGTCTTTTGCTCTGTGGCGCGACCCCCTCACAGTACATCGAAGATAAGACTGCATCGAAGATCAGTTTTGTTTCGCCTTACTATTCACTGGAATTTCTAATAAATAGTCAGCCAATAAGAGCACCTTCTATAGCTTTATAGTGTTTGAGTAGAGAGCGATTATAAATGTCATTTGTCATGTTACTATTCTGGAGCTGACACATGATGTAAAGCTATAAACACATGAGTAAAATAATTGGAATCGACCTCGGAACGACCTTCTCTGCTGTCGCCGTTATGGAGGCGGGCACACCGAGAGTCCTCGAAAATGCAGAGGGTCAAAGAACTACGCCATCTATCGTTGCACAATCGAAAACAGGTGAGCGATTGGTCGGACTTCTCGCCAAGAGGCAAGCGGTGACCAATCCGAAAAATACGATATATCAGATCAAACGCTTCATCGGCCACAATTGGGATGAAGAAGGTGTTCAGAAAGATATCAAAAATATCCCATTTGAGACGAGGAAATCGGCAAACGGCGGTATCGAAGTCAATATGGCCGGCAAATGGATGCGACCGGAAGAAATATCGGCGATGATATTGCAAAAGCTCAAGAATGATGCCGAGACGCGCCTTGGTGAGAAGATAACTGAGGCAGTTATCACCGTGCCAGCATACTTCAATGACAGTCAGAGGCAAGCGACCAAGGATGCCGGTCAGATCGCTGGCCTGGATGTAAAAAGAATTATAAATGAGCCGACAGCTGCTGCGCTTGCATACGGTTTCAGCAAAAAGAAAAATGAAAAGATCGCGGATCATCAGCGACT
>JAMDBV010000015.1 GCA_023487965.1 Patescibacteria group bacterium | reverse complement strand
CCGAAGCATTTATGCTTTATTCGTCGTTCGGTTTTCCAATCGAAGAGACGAAACGCATTGCATCTATCGATCAGGTTGATGTCGATGTGGATCAATTTGAAGGTGAGATGAAAGCGCACCAAGCTCTCTCTCGCTCCGGCGCAGAGCAAAAATTCAAAGGTGGTCTCGCTGATGCGAATGATCCGATGATTGTGAGATATCATACGGCGACACACCTATTGCATCAGGCATTGCATGATGTTTTGGGCGAGAATGTTATGCAGAAAGGCTCAAATATTACGGCGGAGAGATTGCGTTTCGATTTTGCCCATGGCGCGAAGATGACTGACGAAGAAAAGAAAAGAGTAGAGGCTATCGTTAACGAAAAAATCCAATCCGCTCTTCCGGTTAACAAAATAATCATGCCGAAAGATCAAGCAGAAAAAACAGGTGCCAGACATTTCTTCGGTGATAAATATGGTGATGAAGTATCGATCTATTTTATCGGCAATGATTTCACTCATGCCTATTCCAAAGAATTTTGCGGCGGACCACATGTAAATAATACAAGAGATCTCGCTGGACCAAACGGTAATTGGCAATTCAAAATCAAAAAGGAAGAGGCGGTCGCGCAGGGTGTGAGGAGGATAAAAGCGGTGTTAGCCTGACGAACATCTGTTATAATACAGATACAGATGAAAGCGCTATCGAAAATTGTTAAGGTCAATTTGATTTTGAGTATCGAGAGTAGCTGCGTGCGCTCTCTCATCACTATCATGGACGGTGGAATACCGACGGTATTGCATTCTGCCGAAAATCCTATAAAGCCGCAAAAGGAAAATAATCCCGCGTCCCTCATATCAGCAACGCTGAAAGTTGTCGAACAGAGCGTGGCTCGATCTGCCGACAGACTCTACGCCATGTATGCCGACGAGGAAGCGCCGCGCAAACATTTTGATGACATCCATATAGCCCTGTCATCACCATGGGTCATTGCGAAGAACAAAACGGTAACAATGCAATTAGGCCATAAGATCACGGTCAATCGGGATGTCATTCTGGAAAATATCAAAAAGGAGGTTGCCGCATATGTGAAGGAAAATGACGATATTACGGTGATAGAACAGAAAATATTCAAGGTGCTTCTGAATGGATATTCCATAGCCGATTGGCAGGGCAAATACGCCAATCGCGTCGATGTGTCGTTTGCGATAAGTGTAGCGGGTATCGGTATGGTCCAGAGGATTACCGAGGCATGCGAGCAAATATCGCACAGACATATATATATGCATTCGACATCGCTTCTCCTGCTCGGGATCGTCGGTAAGATATATGATCACTGTGATGACTGCCTTATGTTCAATATTCATGGTGAATTGACGGATATTGTCGCAACCAATGATGGTATATGTACATTGCTCGCTTCATGTCCGATCGGGTACGAAACCATAGGTCATATTGTCGGCATGAAGATCTCATGTGACGATCAGTCGGCCGATTCGCTTATATCAATGTGTATCGGAGGTCATCTTTCGAGCGGCGAAAATGTCAAAGAGATCTCGGCGGTGGAGAGTACCATGAATGATTGGGCAAATGAGATAGGTGACATCCTGAAGGAATTTGGAGTTAATAATACTGGTTTTACCAATTACAAATTTTTTGCAACGAAGCATGCGGAATTTTTCAGAAAATCGATTACCCTCATCAATCCAAAAGGTAATGTGAGTGAGATCGATAGCGGTGAGGTGTTCAAACATATACGTATCGGCAAAGGCGCGGTGCAGACTGGCGCCAAGGAAGCGTTCATAACGCTCGCTATCAACAGTCTTGAATGATGAATGCCAAATTATCGGTTATAATGTGACAAATGCCTAGAAAAGTCGAAGACATAGTGCCAAATATGAAGCGAAGCATTCGAGATATTCCTCTCGATGAGGATGTCGGCGAGACGACGGGTAAGACTAAGAAAGAATTCCGTGGTCGTGAAGTACCGATAAAGAAGGTAATGCCGATTTCACCGCCACCGATCGAGAAGAGTCGCGCGAGAACCAGTCGATCATGGAATCCGAAGCCGATCCTCGTGTCGTTGGGCGTGTTGGTAATACTTGGAGTTGGCGGATACTACATATCATCAATATTCGCCCGTGCCGTATTTACGATTGTGCCGAGAAGTGTCGAGGTTAATGTAAATGCCAATTACGTTTTCAACACGACCGATAAACCGGATTCACAGCTGTACGCGGTTGCGACAGCGACGGACAGTGTCACTATCAATGTTCCGGCGACTGACGGTCCAAAGACAGAGACCAAAGCCAAGGGTATGATGACTGTCTACAACGCATATAGTCCTACGGCACGACGCTTGATCGCCGGAACACGTTTCGATAGCGGTAATGGCAATGTATATCGCCTTACTAGTTCTATAATGATTCCCGGCTATAGCAAGTCGGGCACGAATATCATTCCAGGCAAGATAAATGCGGAGGTAATGGCGGATACGGCTGGGGCGGAATACAATGTGGCTATAGCGAATGCACCAGAGAAATATAATGTAGTCGCTTACAAAGGCACCGATAAGTATACAACCATATACGGCAAGCAGTATTCGAGCTTTACCGGAGGATTTTCAGGTACAAAGAAGGTTGTCGACAAGGATACATTGGCTTCGACAACCAAATCACTGCAATCGATGCTTGCTCTGAAGCTTATGGGTGAGATCAAGGGATCGGCCGGCGCAGATACTGTTATGTATGATAATGGATTTATTATCAACTACAATCCCGTCATAATAGGTGGTAATAAGGCGGGTGAGGCGACCGTATCTATTTCAGGCAACGCCTATGGCGTTCTCCTAAATAAGGATCAGTTGGTGAGAAAACTTGCTGGTGATGCCAACATCGATTCATTCAAGGGTATGCCATATACTGTACCTGGATTGGAAAAACTATCATTTGTTATAAACAATCCCAAAGAATTTTCCCCGTCCAAGGGAAACACTTTGGTGGCTCAGATAAGCGGTGACATCACGATTCACGGTCAGGTGCCGGTTGATGAACTCAAAACCAAATTGGCCGGATTACCTCTCGGCAGTTCCGATAAGATAATGCGACAATATTCACCTATCATTAACCTGGAAAAGACATCCGGCCAAGTAGTACCGCCATGGGCCAGAATCCCCACCAATAAGGATAAGATCAACATAATAGTAGAAAAATAGGATATGGCACTTGACTTTATTAGGGCTTTTTTGCTATCATACGGAAACGCGCACAAAGCATGAATATTGCGCAAAGTCAAAAACAAATAGCAACCGGCATTGTCGAGGAGGCATTACCTGATACGCATTTTCGAATAATTCTGGATACATCCGGAGAAAGGATATTGGCGTATTTAGCGGGCAAGATGAAGATGAATAGAATCCGAGTCTTGGTAGGCGACAAGGTAGAGGTTGAGCTAGATCAATATGGCGGCAAAGCAAGAATTGTTCGCCGTATATAATTTTTTCAAAATGAAAGTCAAAGCATCCGTTAAAAAAATATGTGCAAAATGCAAAACCGTAAGACGCGGCAAGTATTTGTATGTTATTTGCAAGTCAAATCCACGTCATAAACAAAGACAAGGATAATATATAAAAATCATAAAGAAATGAGAATCTTAGGTATAACATTGCCAGAGAATAAGCAAATGAAAATAGCCCTTACGACTATATACGGCATTGGACCATCGAGGGCGCTGTATATACTCGGACAGACAAAGGTTGCGGCGAACAAGAAGCCAAGCGAGCTCTCCGTTGATGAGGAAAACGCCGTCAGAAAGCTTGTTGAATCATACAAAATAGAGGGTGATCTCAAGCGTGAGGTTGCATCCAATGTCAAGAGACTCAAGGATATCAAGACATATCGTGGCATGAGACATTCTAGGCATTTGCCTGTTCGCGGACAGAGGACAAAGACCAATTCCAGAACAGTAAGAGGCAACGTCAGAAAGACAATGGGCTCAGGTAAACGAAAAGAAGAAAAGACATAAAATATAATCAAATGGGAAAAAAGCGAATTGTAACAACTCAGGGTGGTGATACCGAAGTAAAGGCAAAGTCGGCCGGCGCTTCGAAACGCAAAGTAGACAGCGGTGTATTGTACGTGCAATCAACGTACAACAATACGAAACTTCTTCTTACAGACAAGCGTGGGAATGCTCTCATGTGGAATTCGAGCGGATCGGCGGGTTTCAGGGGTGCCAAGAAAGGTACTCCTTTTGCTGCCGCCAAGGTTGGAGAGGTTCTCGCCGAGAAAGCCCAAGCTGTTGGTCTGCGCGAGATCGACGTTGTAGTAAAAGGCGTTGGTTCCGGCCGTGAATCGGCAATTCGCGGATTCATTAGCAAGGGATTTATTATCAATTCAATAAAAGACCAGACGCCGGTACCGCACAATGGTCCCAAGCCCAAGAAGCCAAGGCGCGTATAAAATACAATGCAAATCGGTCCAAGATACAAAAGAGCAAGATATTTGGGAGTGCCAGTATTCCGCAAGACTCAAAGTCAGAAGTTTGCTTTTCGCGCGCAGAAGCGCCGTGGCAAGCAGGGTCCACGAGGTGGTAAGAGCGAATATGGCCGACAAATGCTCGAAAAACAGAAAGCTCGCTATAGCTACGGTGTATCTAGCGGACAATTCAGAAACTATGTCATGAAGGCCTTGGAAACTACCGGAGATAATGCAAAGAATTTGCTGGGTGCTCTCGAGAGCCGATTGGACAATGTCATTTTGCGAGCCAATCTAGCCCCAACCCGTTCGGCGGCGAGGCAGATGGTATCACACGGTCATTTTACAGTTAACGGCCGAAAGGTAAGAGTGCCGTCGGTGTCAGTCAGGGTCGGAGATATTATTGCGATCCGTGAAGGTAGTAGGAATCACGGTGTATTGAAAACGGTTGAATCGAATGATACGACACCTCGTCCGGCCTGGATGAAGTATGACGCTTCTACCAAACAAATCGAAATTGTCGGTGCGCCAAATGTGGCCGATACCAGCGAACTTCTATTCGATGTGCGTTCGGTGCTGGAATTCTACACGCGCTAGACATATTCATTATTTCATGTAATATTAATAATCTATTTTTATAACAAGCATATGAACTACGAAATCATCTTGCCATCACAGCCAAAGGTTGTCCGCGAAGAGGGAAACAGCGGAGTGTATGAGATAGACGGCCTCTATCCGGGCTACGGCCATACACTTGGCAATTCATTGCGCCGCATAATCCTATCATCAATTTCCGGAGCGGCAATTACGCATGTAAAGATAAAAGGTGTTGAACATGAATTCTCCGCTATTGACGGAGTGAAGGAAGATGTCATCACTATCCTTCTTGCCCTCAAGAGATTGCGCGTCAAACTGACATCGGATGAACCGCAGGTTATAACCATAAAAGCAAAAGGCGAGAGTACAGTTACAGCCAAAGATATCGAGGTGCCCGGTCAAGTTGAAATCCTCAATCCGGAATTGCATATCGCTACTCTTACAAATAAGAACGCGGAGTTGGAAATAGAGATGAATGTCGAGAATGGTCTGGGTTTCGTATCGAAGGATGTGTTGCGTAAAGATCGTGTCGAGATCGGTTCTATCGCTCTTGATGCCGCTTTTACGCCGATTCGTAAGGCCAATTATGAAGTAGAGAATATGCGCGTCGGTGACCGTACAGATTTCAACCGTCTTCGATTGACTGTGGAAACTGATGGTACGATGACACCGCGCGAGGCCCTAGAAAAGTCGATATCGCTCATGATCTCTCAGCTCAAAGCCATCGTAGGGTTCAAGGAGGAAGAGACTGTGTCAGAAAGCGTGATCGATGAGATCAAGGATGAACAGACGGAGAAGAAACCGGAATCCGACGTTGAACTTATGAAGACGAGGATCGATACGTTTGGTCTATCGTCGCGCACCACCAAGGCATTGTCAAACGCCAATATAAGAACGTTGGGCGGTTTGGCACGCAAGCGCGAGACCGATCTTATGGATGTTGACGGTCTGGGTGCCAAGGGTATGCAGGAGATCAAGAAATTATTGGCCCAATACGGTCTAAGCTTGAAGCAATAATATGAGGCACGCCAATAACAAAAGAAAATTTGGTAGAGAGAAAAATCAGCGAAATGCGCTTATGTGTTCATTGGCGCGCAATTTGGTCCGCAGCAATAGAATTACAACGACCTTGGCCAAGGCTCGCGAATTGCGTCCATATGTAGAAAAATTGGTTACAAAGGCAAAAGTAGATACATTGGCGAATCGACGTCTCATTGTGTCGAGATTGCGTGGTACGGCTGAAACCAAAACTCTTTTTGCCACATTGGCGCCCAAGTATACATCGAGAAATGGTGGTTATACCAGAATTATCAAGATGCCAGAGAGAGATACCGACGGCGCGGCTATGGCAATAATTGAATTTGTATAATATGAATTACACTATAGACGCACAAGGCAAAAAGATCGGTCGTATCGCATCGCAAGCGGCTGGTATTATTCTCGGCAAAAATTCGACGAACTTCACGAAAAATAATAAGGAGGTTAATCATGTCACAATCGTGAACGCATCTCTCAGTGATGTATCAGCCAAGAAAAAATCAGGTGAGGAGGTTCGTACATACACAGGTT
>JAMDBV010000033.1 GCA_023487965.1 Patescibacteria group bacterium | reverse complement strand
CATGATCGCTGTTGTCGCTATCGTTTTCGCTTTGCTTTGGAATTTTGGCTTTCGGGAATATCAGAAAGATCGTATCAGGAATTTTATCAATCCCTTGGCTGACATTCGAGGCGCCGGATATAACGCATATCAGTCGACTATCGCGGTCGGCTCCGGCGAACTGTGGGGCAAAGGTCTCGGTTATGGCACTCAGTCTCGACTCAAATTCCTGCCGGAATATCAAACCGACTTCATATTCGCGGCATTCTCCGAAGAGTGGGGTTTCGCCGGTGTCGTGATTTTATTTACCCTATATGGCGTGAT
This sequence comes from Patescibacteria group bacterium, assembly GCA_023487965.1. GTDB lineage: Bacteria > Patescibacteriota > Minisyncoccia > Phycocordibacterales > PALSA-1337 > C7867-002. The sequence goes on along the minus strand of JAMDBV010000033.1, from coordinate 6,599 downwards.
CATTTGGCGCATAATAGCAAATGCTTTGCGCGGAGCTACCAACTTCGAGGTGTTATACGGCGCCGGTCTGGCGATATTTTTCATTGTTCACATCGCCATCAATGTCGGCATGAATATCCACTTATTGCCGGTAACCGGTACACCATTGCCTCTCATGAGTTATGGCGGCACGCATATTCTGGTCGAATTCATCGCTCTCGGTATCCTCATGTCCATGCGTCGATACGGCATCGATGTGAGGCGGGGCGCCGGTAACGATAGCTAGGGTCTCGTATATACTTCCGATATTCCGGAAATCATCGCTTCGAAAGAGAATTTCTTTATCATATTTTCTCGCGCATTATTGCCGTATTCGCGGCGCATGGCAGGGTGTTCGATCATGAATGATATGGCGTGCGCAAGCTCTTTGGCGTTGCGGGATTGTACGAGTACTCCCGATTTCATATCCTCTATCATCTCCGGTATGCCACCGACCGTGGTGGCTACGATAGGTAGGCTGGCGTATGCTGCTTCCATGATGACGTAAGGCAGACCTTCTTTGACCGATGGTAGAACGAAAATATTGAACGCCTTTATGTATTCATGGGCATTTTCGATATAGCCGGTCAGATATATATTGTTTTCGAGCTTTTTCTCTTTGATCAACATATTCATCTTTGACAATTCATCGCCGTTGCCGATAATGACCGCGATCGCCGACGGATATTGGTTTACGATCTGTTCCATAGCGTTTATGAGATATATCACACCCTTGTTCGGGATCATTTCGGTTATGCAGCCTATCATGATCTTTTTGCCGATGTCGGCGGACGTAAGTCCGGTATGTTTTGTGATTTCCATTCTGGCACCGTCGATCGAAACGAATATCGGAGGTTTGATGCCGAGCGGAACCAGTGAGATCTTGCCTTTGACGAAGGGGAAGCGCATACCGGCATTGTATTCTGATTCCGACAGGACTATCGTCTTGTGAGCTAACAATATGGTTAGCCACGAAACGAAAGTAATAAAGATTCTTTGCCAGATCGGCCGACTGTCATTGAAACTCCAACCGTGTACAGTTACTACGATCCTTTTGACTGACAACATTCTGCCGGCTAGAGCGCCTAGGCCGGCGGCTTTCGGGCTATGCAAATGCAATACATCAGGTCTCTCACGACGTACTATCTTGAATATTTCAACCGCCGAAGACGTGTCTTTTGATACCGAAATATCCCTCTGTAAAGAAGAGAGTATGTGTGTTTTGATGCCCGCATCCTCAAGGCGTTTACGCAAAATCCCTTCGCCCCCGAGGGCCACTATGGGAGTGTGTCCTAAGTCCTTCATGGCTACGGCCACGTCATAAACATGTCTCTGGGCGCCGCCCCAGTTGGACTTGGTTATGATGTATAGGATTTTCATAGTATAACAGTAGCACTTTCGCTCGGCTTAGGAAATATTGTACATTTTTGCCTTATTGTGTTACTATTATGCCGTGAATAAAATAGCCGGCTCAAAGAGGGCAATAGTACTCGTTCTTGGCGATATTATCGCCTATATATTCTCGCTTATTTTGACGTTGACTATACGCTACGGTGAATTACCGTCGCGAATGTTATTTGCCGATCATATTGTTCCATTTTCGATCCTGTTTTTGGTATTCATCACGATTATGTTTAGCGCGGGATTGTATGACAAGCAATCGGCCTTTTCCCGTGACCGGATACAGGGTCTGTTGTTCAAAGCCCAGATTTTCAATGTGCTCATAGGTACGGCATTCTTCTATATAGCACCGGTCTCTATAACGCCAAAGGCAAATCTGGCCATATTCTTCGTGGTATCTACACTGGCTTTGATGCTTTGGCGTGGAATAATGTTTCCGGTCTTGAGCGTCTCGCGTGCACAAAATGCCATTCTTATCGGTTCCGGCGAAGATGTCGAAGATCTCTATGAGGAGATCAATACCAATTATCGATACGGATTCCGGTTCAATTCTTGGATAAAGCCTGATCTCGCTGGAAATATAAATACACAAATAGCCGAGGCTTTGCGTGATACCAAAGCGGGTATAATTGTCGCCGATTTGCACAATGACTTGGTCGAAACAGTCATGCCATTCCTGTACTCCGAAGTATTCAAAGGCAAGCAAGTCTATGATGCTAGTCGATTGTACGAATCGATCTTTGACCGCATACCGCTTTCTATGGTCGGCGAACGCTGGCTTGTTGAGAACGCTTCAACCGCCTTCGGCAATAAGCGGGTATACGACGTGATCAAGAGGTTCATGGACATTGTATTGGCTCTTATGATCTCAATTCCGCTCGTTGTGGTATTGCCTATTGTATACATTGCCATCAAGATTGAAGATGGCGGTCCGTTATTTGTCAATCAGAAGCGTATAGGCAAAAACGGTAAAATGATAAATATTGCAAAATTTCGAAGCATGACAGGTGATGATTCCGGCAAATACACAAACGGTCGCTCCGCGCTGAAAGTGACGAGAGTCGGACGTTTTACGAGGATGACCAGAATAGATGAACTGCCACAGATCTGGAGCGTATTGAAGGGTGATCAATCGCTTATCGGTCCACGCCCGGAATTGCCTTCTTTGGTAGAAGTGTATGAGAAGGAAATACCGTATTATAATGTTCGCCATCTCATAAAACCGGGATTGTCGGGCTGGGCGCAGATATTTCACAAAAGTCATCCCCATCACGGTGTGGATACGAGTGAGGCGCGAAACAAGCTTTGTTTCGATATGTTCTATATCAAACACCGCTCACTGGCTCTGGATCTTCGTATAGCGATGCAGACGGCGAAAGCGATACTTTCAAAGCAAGGCGTTTAGTATCCCATTAAATCTTTTAGGTTGCATATAGACGGAAAATAAGTACAATAACGAGCATGTTCAAGAATCGCGTAAAAGCCGTATATCTGCTCCTCATTGCGGTAATAATCGGTTATTTCACATATTCGAGCGAGTTTAGCAATTCCTGGCTAGGACATCACCCATTCCGTTTAGGACTCGACTTGTCCGGAGGATCACATCTCGTATATCAAGCGGACGTATCCAAGCTCGACAGTGCCGATGTCGACGCATCTATGAGTTCTTTGCGCGATGTTGTAGAAAAAAGGGTAAATACTTTTGGCGTGAGTGAACCGTTGGTTCAGGTAGAGAAGGGTGGCTCCCTAAGCGATAAGGAGAGTCAATACAAGCTTATCGTCGAATTGCCGGGAGTTACGGATGTCAAACAGGCGGCGGAGAGTATAGGTGCTACACCTCAGTTGGAATTTCGACTGGCTATGTCCAAGGATCTGGATGCGTTCAACGCTTCGAATACTCCGTCTCTCGACGCGACTACAACCAAGATGCAGGCCGAAGCCTATAAAGCATTGTTTACTCCGACCGGTCTTACCGGCAGTATGGTGGGAAAGGCTACTGTTCAATTCAACCCAACGACAAATGCACCCGCAGTTGGACTGACGTTTACGAGTGAGGGACGCGCATTGTTCGCTTCCATAACCAAAAATAATATTGGCCAATATCTGGGTATATTCCTAGATGGTGAACCGATATCAGCTCCAGTCATCCGCGATTCGATCGTAGATGGCAAAGCGGAGATTTCCGGTAACTTCACTGTAGATCAAGCGCAAAAGCTCGTACAACAGTTGAACTTCGGTGCTTTGCCGGTGCCGATAACACTTATCTCGACGCAGACGATCGGACCAACGTTGGGTCAAGCGGCGATTGGTGGCGGAATATTGGCCGGAATCATATCGTTTATCATTATCGGTATATTTCTTATAGTTTGGTATCGTCTACCGGGCTTCGTGGCGGTAATCGCTCTCGGTTGTTATGTTGCTCTCACATTACTGCTCTTCAAAGTTGGAGTATCACCGTCTTTCATTTTCATGGCGGCTCTGTTTGCTCTGTTGGCTTATCTTGCGCACTGGTCATTTTCTCTAGGTATACCGCTTTCGTATCTGCTCCTCATATTTGTGCCCGGGGGGCTGTCGCCTGTAACACTTACGGCTGCCGGCATAGCGGGATTTATCATAACAGTCGGCATGGCGGTCGATGCCAATATTCTCATATTCGAAAGGATGAAAGAAGAGCTCAATTCCGGTAAGAGCATAGATGCGGCTATGCATGAAGGTTTTGCCAGAGCGTGGACATCGATACGCGATTCGAACGTTTCGAGCATCATCACGGGTGTCATATTGTTTATCTTCGGTAGTACGTCGATAGTTACCGGCTTCGCATTGGTCTTTATTATCGGCGTCCTTGTATCGATGTTTACAGCCATTACAGCATCACGATTGTTCTTGTATGCCATAGCGCCCAAGAATGACACCAAGCGCGCGAGATTTTTTATCAGTAATGGATTTGGCCCGAAGAAATAAAATAATAATATGTGGGTAATAAACAATCGAAAACTATTCTATTCATTCTCCGGCATCCTGGTGATCGCCTCTATTGTGTCGCTATTAATTTGGGGTTTGAATCCGGGAATTGACTTTAGCGGCGGTACTTTGATCGACGCTTCGTACACAACCTCGAGGCCGGCGCAGGCAGACTTGGAGCAAGCTTTGCGCATTATTGACCCTACGGCATCAGTTCGACCGAGCGGTGAGAGCGAATACATAATACGCATGAAGGCGATAGACGAGACGGTGCACGCGCAGGTAAAAGACGCTTTGACGTTGAACGGTACATTCAATATGCAGGAAAAGACTTTTGATTCTATCGGTCCGGTTTTGGGCAAGGAGGCGTTGCGCAAAGCATACGTTTCGATTGCGCTGGTCATTCTGGGTATAGTGCTTTATATAACATTTGCTTTTAGGAAAGTATCAGAGCCGGTCTCGTCATGGAAATACGGTTTTGTGGCTATTGCGGCGCTGGTTCATGACGTTATCATACCGACCGGTGTCTTCTCGGTATTGGGCCATCTTTACGGATATGAAGTAGATACTTTGTTTGTGACGGCGCTGTTGGTGATCTTGGGCTTTTCAGTTCACGACACCATCGTCGTATTCGATCGAGTCAGAGAGAATCTGAAGAGGGGTGGACATGGCAAACCATTTTCGGAAATAGTCGGTGAAAGTATCAGTCAGACATTTACTCGTTCGATCAATACATCACTCACGACACTTATCGCTCTCGTCGTACTTTATTTTGTCGGCGGAGCCTCGACACAGCACTTTGCATTGGCTCTGATCGTCGGAATCGCCGCCGGAACGTATTCTTCCATATTCATCGGCTCACCACTCCTGGTTACACTCGAAAAATGGCAGAAGGGTAAGGGGAAATGAAGACGAAGGCAGAAGAACTCAATAAGTATCCCGTGATCTCTATTGAAAGTATCTCAAATAAAGTGAATCTAATTCGTGGTATAAAAGTTATGCTCGATTCAGATCTGGCATATTTCTACGGAGTCTAAACTATTCGTCTAAATGAACAAGTCAAAAGAAATATAAATAGGTTTCCGGACGATTTTATGTTTCGGATTTCAAAGGATGAATATGATTTTTTGATATCGCAAATTGCGATATCAAAAAATGGGAGCGGTGGCAGGCGTCATTTACCGCGTGTGTTTACCGAACATGGTGCGGTTATGCTCTCATCCATTTTGAGGAGTGATAAGGCGGTGGAAATGAGTAAGTTTATAGTCCGCGCATTTATCAAGATAAGAGAGATCCTTTCGTCCAATAAAGATCTGGCTTATAAAGTCCAAGAATTGGAAAGGGAGCAAAAAGTCCAGAATAAACACATAAACGCGCTGTATGCCATTCTTGGGAAATTGATGGATGAACCCGTAAAAGATAAAAAGCCGATAGGGTTTCAACATTAAGACCTGCTAGTAATTTTGGTACTGCCTATTGACTTTATTTTGCCAATAAGTAGTATATAGATTACGCCGCTTTGTGGCGGTGGCACTTTGACAGTCAAATAAATCAAATGTGAGTGTCTTTCTTCTGTAGAGATACAGATGGAAGGCAAAGCAAGTCTAGAATATATTCCAATAAAGTTAGGAAACGAACAAGAATGTACTATATGTGCTTTCTATTTTGTTCCGTTCGTTTTTGTTAAGAGTTTGATCCTAGCTCAGGATGAACGCTGGCGGCGTGGATAAGGCATGCAAGTCAAGGGGGTCCAACACTGTGTCTTCGGATAGTCGAAGATAGAGTGTTGGGCAACCGGCAGACGAGGTAGTAATAATCAAGTATCTTCCCTCAAGTCGGGCATAGCTCGTCGAAAGACGGGGTAATTCCCGATAGTCTCCGAGACGTAAGTCGAGGAGTAAAGTTTTTCGCTTGAGGACGAGCTTGATCGGTATCAGCTAGTTGGTAGGGTAACGGCCTACCAAGGCAATGACGCCTAGGGGAGCTGAGAGGCTGACCCCCACCGAGGGAACTGAGACACGGTCCCTACACCTACGGGTGGCTGCAGTCGAGAATCTTCCGCAATGGGGGAAACCCTGACGGAGCGACGCCGCGTGGAGGATGAAGTACTTCGGTACGTAAACTCCTTTTGCCGGGGACGAAGTTATTGACGGTACCCGGAGAATAAGAGGTTGCTAAACTCGTGCCAGCAGCAGCGGTAATACGAGTGCCTCGAGCGT
>JAMDBV010000038.1:404-6966 GCA_023487965.1 Patescibacteria group bacterium | reverse complement strand
TCCGGTGGCGTCTCCTGCAAAACGTCTTTGATAGCCGAAATCATATCGCGTAATTCCTTTGAAATCGCTTTTACAATCTCATTTGTCTTGACCTCGACAGATCTGGGCAATCCGGTAATAAAATCACGACCTTTCACATCCATAGATAATTCCTGGTCTATAGGTATGGCTGATCCGATACGCATCTTGATGTCTTCGGCCATATGATCACCGATCGCCAGATTGAAATTTTTCTTGATATAGTCGGCGATAGCCGCATCGATCTTGTTCCCTGCGCATTTGACAGATATCGAAGCCACGATGCCACCGAGTGAGATAACCGCCACATCCGTGGTGCCGCCACCGATATCGACTATCATGTGGCCCCTAGGTTCCTGAATGGGAATGCCGGCTCCGATCGCCGCCAATATCGGTTCTTTGACAACGTATGCGTTTTTTGCACCGGCGCGTATGGCCGCTTCGACCACGGCACGGCGCTCCGTGGATGTTATTCCGGCCGGAACAGAGACCATGACATCAGGACGGAAAAAGTTCCACTTACCCATGGCTTTGTCGATAAAGTACCGTAGCATCGCCTCCGTCACACGATAGTCGGCGATAACGCCGTCGCGCATCGGCTTGTAAGCAACAATAGTATCAGGCGTACGTCCGACCATTTCCTTGGCTTCATTGCCCACTGCAAGGACCTTTTTATCGACTTCAGATACAGCTACAACCGACGGCTCATTGACGACGATTCCTTTTCCAGGCACAAACACTATGGTATTTGCACCACCGAGATCTACACCGAGTTTCGGGAATAAAAAATTCATGAGAATATTGCATATTGGAATTTACCATATTTGCCGAGAATGACAAAGCGGAACGCAACGAATTAGTCCCACTTGGAAATGGGATAATCAATTAGAAATTCTCTCCAGTTCAACACCCAACCCTTTCAACTTCCCCGCCAAATCTTCATAGCCACGATCTATAAGATGAACGTTCGATATGGTGCTTTCACCATGAGCCAGAATCGCCGCCATGACTATGGCAAATCCGGCGCGAATATCTCTGGCCGGAATGATCATCCCTGGAGAAATCTCCGATGTACCCTTGAATGTTGTCGGACCGTTCACTTCGACATCCCTCTCTGAAATCGCTCTGATATTTGCTCCCATAGCCACAAGATCCTCGACGTATTTGAACCTATTTTCATATATCGTCTCAAATATCGCGCTTTTACCATTGACCTGCGTAGCAAAAACCGTAAGTGGCGCCTGCAAATCCGTAGGGAAACCGGGATATTCATGGGTCCGGATATCATTCAGTGGCGTGTAATTCTTGGCATTATCATTTGAGACGACAATTGTTTTGGCTTTGTCGTCGACATTTATCTTCACGCCGGCATCCGAAAGGATACTCACAACAGCGCGCAAATGTTCCGGCTCACAATCTTTGATTTCCAATTCTTTCGCTATCAATGCGCCAAGAATGAGATAACTGCCCGCTTCGATCCTATCCGGTATCGCCTCGTACTTGACCGGCTTCAACAGTTTGCCCGCTGTGCCGTCCACGGTAATAGTCGGCGTACCCGCCCCGGAAATCTTTGCCCCACCACGATTGAGCCATTCGACCAGGTTGACGATTTCTGGTTCCATCGCGCAGTTATAGAGGATAGTCCTTCCCTCGGCGAGCGTCGCGGCCATAACAAGAGTCTCTGTCCCGCCGACTGTCACTTTGTCGAAAAATATTTCACCGCCGTGGAAATTGCCGTCCTTTATATCGAAAAGTTCATCGTGTTCGACGACCGAGGCGCCAAGTTTGCGATAGCCATTTAGGAATAGATCAATCGGGCGACAACCGATGACACAACCACCGGGTGCCGGAAAAGTAGTCTTACCATATCGCGCGAGCAATGGACCGGTCAACATAACCGATGCCCGAATGTTTCCGGCCAACTTGCGATCGATATCGGTATTAGTGATCGTATTTGGGTCGATAGTCAATACGTCGTCTTTGCTTTCTATCCTGGCGCCAAGCTTCGTCATTATCTCTACAATCGTCCGCACGTCGGCAGTGTCCGGAACATTGTGCAATTCGACCGGACCATCGAAAAGAACAGCCCCGGCCATGGCTTTGAGCGCCGCATTCTTGGCACCGGAAATATAGACTGTGCCTTTGAGATTCCTCTCCGCACCAAGACCGTTTATCTTCAATTTCTCTTGTCTTTCCATGAATATGAATTGTAATTGATTTTTAATTAACACACAAATCAACCCAGCCACGCACCTCGGCGCAATTCCCGATGTCCGACATTGGGAAACATGGCTTCCAAATGCCTGAAAATATAGTATAAATAGGCTATGAATATCATAGAAGTCATACCGATCACTCATGAGAAAGTCCCTGAAACACTGTCATATTTCTCCACAGCCGACCCCGCGCCCGGCGCAATAGTGTCAGTACCCCTTAGAACGCGCCATATTCCGGCCATAATAAGCACAGTGCGACCGGCCATCGATATGAAAAGCGAGATACGCCGAGCGCCCTATGAGATACGTAAACTCGCGAAGATAAAGGCCACTTCGTTCCTGAACAAAACATTCATGGACGATTGCGCCAAGCTTGCCAATTATTACGCCACACATTCCGGAGCCATAATAAATACACTCATCAATCGGACCCTGCTGGACAATGCGAGCAAGATTGCTCCGCCGATATACAACAATCGACCTAAAAGTGAGATTGTAGCCATTCAAGGTGATGATAATGATCGCATCAGTTCTTGGCGCAGTCTCATTCGCCAGGAATTTGCCCGCAAACGTTCTTTGGTTTTTTACGTACCGACCATCGAGAGCGGTAACTGGCTATTCGAATCACTGGAAAGGGGTGTGGAAGAATACATATTCACGCTAAATAGCGATATCACCGAGAAGAAGATTGTCGAGACATGGAATACGATCGCGGAGACCGAGCATCCGGTAGTCGTCATCGCGACCGGTTCATTCTCAATAATGCCGAGGAGCGATATAGAGACGGTGGTCATCGAACGCGAGAATGATCATGGTTGGATAGGACAAAAAGCTCCATTCCTTGACCATAGGTATGCGATAGAGACTCTGACGCGAGGCAGGGGCGACAAATTGTACGTTGCCGATGTCTTGTTGCGCAATGAAACACTCTTCCGCACCGAGCGCAATGATATCTCCGCCGGTCAACCTTTCAAATGGCGATCCATATCCAATGCCGAGGATACGTTTATCGACATGAAAGATCCCGATGCGCCACGAATACCTCCCGCAAATACTGATGACAAAAGAGACAAGAGTAAATTCAAAGTGTTATCGGATCAATTGTTAGCAACCGTGTCGGCGAATCGTGAAGACAATACTCACCTTTTCCTCTTCGCTCTGCGTCGCGGTCTCGCCACGTCGACCGTTTGCGATGATTGCGACACTATCGTGGCCTGCAATGTATGCGGCGCGCCGATCGTCCTGCACACGTCCGCAAATGGCAGTAACTTTTATCTCTGTCATCGCTGTGGCGACATGTCATCGGCCGATCGACTCTGTGACAATTGCAACAGTTGGCGTCTTACACCGCTCGGTATCGGCATCGATCGGGTTTACAAGGAGATCGTCGACAAGTCCCCCGGTACCGAAGTGTTCCGCATCGACGCCGATACGACCAAGACGCCAAAGCAGATAAGGGCGGTCATCGACCGATTCGTACAAAGTCCGGGAAGTGTCCTTGTCGGCACGGAATTGGCGATCGCATATTTGCCGTCACGTATCGATCATATCGGCATAGTCTCATTGGATTCGCTCTTCGCCCTGCCCGACTTTCGTATTCCGGAAAAAATCATGTATCTGCTCACGAGATTCCGCAATCTGGCGGAGCGTTCGATAATAGTTCAGACGCGCAAGGCCGAGGAGAAGATTTTCGAATATGGCATAAAAGGCAATTTGAGTGATTTCTACCGCATTACGATAGCCGAACGTAAACGCTTCCAATATCCGCCGTATCGCACGCTTATCAAGCTGAGTATCGAGGGCAAGAAGGATATCATCGCAAAAGCGATGTCGGAGATTGAGCGAGACATCAAACCATATGAAATAGATATTTTTCCGGCATTCACTTCTTCCGGTCGCGGCAATTCCAATATTCACGGCCTCTTGCGCATCGATCCGATCCGTTGGCCGGATCAACGATTAGTCAATCTGCTTCGCAATTTGCCACCCTCTGTGAGCGTAAGGATCGATCCGGAGAGTTTGTTGTAGTGCTTCGCTAAAAACCCCATCATTCCCAATACGCGCAAATTATGGTACTGTTTCAGTCATGAATAAGGTAGCGAATAATATCAAAATCGTCCAAAAAGAAGACGCTGTTTTGCGTCAAATCGCTACCGATGTGCCTATCGGCGAGATAAATTCGCAAAAAGTTCAGGACATAATAGCCGAAATGAAGCGTGCCGTTCATAGCCAGAAGGACGGTATCGCCATCGCCGCGCCACAGATCGGCCAATCATTGCGTATTTTCGTCATAAACGGCGAACTCCTGCACAAAGCGGACGCGCGTAGCAAAAAGGACGATGCGGATATGGTTTTCATCAATCCAACATTGCAAAAACTCTCCAAGGACAAAAAAGACATGGAAGAAGGTTGCCTCTCCGTGCGCTGGTTGTACGGCAAAGTCCGTCGTTCGAGCAAGGCGACCATAAACGCATACGATGAGCATGGCAAGAAAATCGTTCGTGGCGCGTCGGGCTTGCTTGCCCAAATATTCCAGCACGAATGTGATCATCTCGATGGCACCTTGTTTATCGACAAGGCCAAAGAATTGTGGGAAATGAGTGAGGAAGAGATCGCCGAAATGGAGAAAGCAAATCAAGGCCATGAATGATAAAACCGCCAAATTCGTTTTTTTTGGTTCATCGCGATTTTCGATAATAGTATTGGACCGTTTGGCCGAAAGAGGATTATTGCCCGTCGCAATCGTAACCACACCCGACAAACCCAAAGGTCGCGGACTTGTCATGACTCCGACATTGGTCAAGATCTGGGCACGAAAGCGTCATATACCGTGCCTCGATCCGGCTAAGCTCGATACCACCTTCGCCACCGAATTATCATCTTTCAATGCCGAAACATTTGTTGTTGCATCATACGGCAAGATTATTCCGGACCGTATCATAGATATCCCGCCACAAAAGACCATCAATATCCACCCATCACTCATTCCCCTTTACCGCGGCGCCTCCCCCCTACAAAGCGCCATGCTTGATGATGCGAAAGATACGGGTGTCACGATCATGCAAGTCGACGAACAAATGGATCACGGACCGATCATTGCGCACGAAAAAGTTCATATAGATGAATGGCCGACATACGAAGATTTCGAAGAAATAATGGCCAAAAAAGGCGCAGATCTGCTCGCGAATATTTTGCCGCAATGGCTTGCCGGAAACATTCAAGGCATAGAACAAGATCACGACAAAGCCACGTTCACGCGCAAGATCACAAAAGAGGATGCGCTTATAGACCTATCCGCGAATGATTATGACAATTTCCGCAAGATTCAGGCATACCATGAATGGCCACAGGCGTATTTTTTCGCGGAGAGTGGCGGCAAGAAAATAAGGGTCAAGATTACTTCGGCCTCGATGAAAGATGGCAAGCTAAATATCGAAAAAGTTATTGCTGAAGGGCGGAAAGAGATGCTGTACGATATATTTCGTCGATCCCTTGGATCCGATTGTTGAAATAATATATCACAACCCATACACAGAGCACTCCGATAAAGGCTATCGATATCCACTGATTGACAGGCTGTTTCATAGCCGCCAAACTGAAGAATGATTCTTTTTGCACCTATATATTTTACTTTCTCACGAACGGTTCCACAAGCCCTTGACCATCGACTTGATCCTCGCGCCACCGCGTCGTATGAATGAAATACTTTTCTCTTTGCCGGATTTCAATTCGCGTAGAACATCATCGCGGACGGAGTCGATCGAGGCGTACAGATCCTCCCTTTCGACAGTTGCGTATATATTTTTATTTGCGCCGACGATATGTATTTCGGCCTTGAATATGTCACCTTTGTTGTGATGTGATGTTGTCTTGGCCAGTTCGACATCGCATTGGGCGGCCGGATCGGAATACAACAATTTGTCGATTTTTGCGAGGCGCTTGTTCGTATAATCAGCAATCGCTTGGGTCATGGTGATATTCGTTGTCTTGATATTTATATTCATGTTATTGATATTATCAATGAATATTTATAATTCTGCCCACACCTACACTTATCATACGAATCCGCTCACGACCTCGTTGCATTATCTCATCAATCGTCGATTACAAATATCTTATGACTGCTCCTATGCCCCGCTATCATTATAACCTTTCTATGGGGAAATATGTTGCGGACAATGGCGGAAATCCGCCGATTGGCGGCTCCATTCTCGGCCTTTTCGCGTATGTGTATATCGTAGCTGTCTTCACTATTCTTGACGACTTTCTCACTCTTTTCACCGGGATGGGCGTGGATTTTGATATTTGTAATCGACGATTGATGAGAT
>JAMDBV010000038.1:0-394 GCA_023487965.1 Patescibacteria group bacterium | reverse complement strand
TGTACGTGAACTGCGGGCTCCGCCCCGTACCATTCGGTACGGGTTGAACGATACGAGACGGAACCCTGTACGTGAACTGCGGGCTCCGCCCCGTACCATTCGGTACGGGGCTCCGGAGACTGGATTCGAACCAGTAACCAACGCTTTAACAGAGCGCTGCTCTACCGTTGAGCTACTCCGGAATGTTACGATTCTATTTCAAACATTAACCATCTCAAAATTAACAACTATCTTAAACATTAAACATCTCAAACAGTAACGGTATCAATTTATCACAGTCTTCATATGAATTCAAATAATGCTATCATTCAACCATGTATATCAAAATCCACGCCCATCCCGGTGAAAAGAGTGAGAAAGTCGTCAAGAATAGTGAAGACAGCTACGATATACA
>JAMDBV010000001.1 GCA_023487965.1 Patescibacteria group bacterium | reverse complement strand
CTGATTCGACGATTATGCCGGTGGCATCCGCGTTCTCGTCAGCGCGTAATTCATGCATTTCAGCAATGAGAACGATCATGTCGAGGAGGTCCGATACGCCGGTACCATTCAGGGCGGAAATCGCGACACACGGTATATCGCCACCCCAACCTTCGACATATATTTCATTCTCGCCGAGACTTTGCTTCGCACGATCGACATCGGCATTTGGTTTGTCAATCTTGTTTATGGCGACAATGTAGGGAATATTGGCGGACTTGATCTCATTGTATGCTTCCAATGTCTGCGGTTTAACACCGTCCTCGGCAGACACGACAAGAATGGCGATATCGGCGGCCTTGGTACCTCTCTCACGAATACTGCAAAAAGCCGCATGTCCTGGAGTATCCAGGAATGTGATGCGATGCGTTTTATTCTCGGAAGATACGTGCTCCGCTTCGTATGCGCCGACGTGCTGGGTTATGCCACCAGCTTCACCGGCGACGATATTACTTTTGCGGATGAAGTCCAAAAGAGTGGACTTGCCATGATCAATATGGCCCATGACAACAACTATTGGAGCCCGCGAAATGCGGTTATTTACAGCTTTATTTGACATTGCGAATACTATACCATACTTATCGCATAAATGACAAATTCGAAGGAAATATATCGTAGATCCCCTATTTAAACACAACAATAAATATTTCGGAAGTTCACATAAGTCAGATTTCGATTATCATTTGCCTATGAAGAAGAAATTTAACAGGTGGAATAAATTGAAGAAGGTGATTCACGACGACGGTGAAAATCACTTTTATCACGAGAGGGAAATATGGTGGTGCTCTCTTGTTGTAAATGTCGGCTTTGAGGAAGACGGCAAAGGATCTCAGTTTGAGCGACCTGTTCTGATTATTAGGGGCTTTAGTAGAAGGCTGTGTTGGATTGTTCCGCTATCCTCGTCCCCAAAGATAAATCCATATTATATTCCAATTGGCATGGTCGACGGGGAAATAGCCTCTGCGTTAATATCTCATTTACGGCTGATTGATAATAAGCGTTTTATCAATCGTGTCGGATATTTGGATAGGGAAGTGTTTCAAAAAACAAAACAGGCCATCAAGGCTCTGCTATAATGGCTGCTTTTTCTCCTCCATTCATCGGAGGTGGGCCCGAAGACATTTGTGAACACAGTTTATCGCGTCGTGCAATTTTGTCAAGCTTTTATTTCAGTGTACAATAACGATATGGAAACCACCCTTACCATTCTTGTCATTGTCGCGATCGCCGCAAACATTTTGTTCGCGATAGCATTCTTCAAGCGTGGCCGCGATGGCAATTCCGGCAAAGAGGAGGAGAGCGGATTACGGCTCATATTGGAACAGGTCAATGAATTGTCGCGTACGGTAGATAGGAAGGTTGGTGATCTGACCAAAACCGTCGACACCAAAATGCACGAGACCAGCAGAACAATGCAGGATTCGCTGAAGACCCAATTGCTCGAATCAAGCAAGCTAGTAAATGTTATCAAAGAGGTTACTCAGGGTTTAACTAAACTCGATGAGACAAATAAACAGGTCATATCTTTTGCCGATCAATTACAGAATTTGCAGGATATCCTGAAAAATCCGAAGCAAAGGGGAGTGCTCGGCGAATTCTATCTCGAAACATTACTCAAAAATGTTTTGCCGCCCGGGAGCTATGCCATGCAATACGAACTACCGTCAAAAGACGGCGCCGGTCGTGTCATCGCCGATGCTGCGGTATTCGTCAAAGACAAGATCATACCCATCGATTCCAAGTTCTCGCTTGAAAATTACAATCGACTCGTTGCCGAGAAGAATCCGCAGGAGCGAGATCGTCTCGAAAAGCTATTCAAACAAGACCTGAAGGCCAGGATAGATGAAACCGCGAAATATATTCAACCTGAGAATGGCACCATGGATTTTGCATTCATGTTCATTCCGCATGAAGCCATCTATTACGACCTGCTTGTGGCAGAAGTGGGAGGAAGCAAGATAAATACCCGTGATCTCGTCGAATACGCTTTCAAAGAGCGACATGTGCTCATCGTATCGCCGACGTCATTCCTAGCCTTCTTGCAGACCGTTCTACAAGGCCTAAAAGCTCTTCAGATCGAGGAGACGGCCAAAGACATAGTAAAGAGAGTCAACGAGCTTGGTAAACACCTGAAATCATTCGAAGAATATTATGCCAGAATGGGTACGCACCTCTCCACAGTCGTCAATCAGTACAATAATGCCGGCAAGGAATTCAAGAAGATAGACAAGGACGTCATGCGCATAACAGGCGCATCACCCGGTTTGGAGACTGCCAGTATCGACCGTCCGGATGAGCACGAGTCGGCCGAGGCATAGGTAGTGTCATCCTCTTTCTGTGTCATACTCGCGAAGGTGATGATCCAGGTCAAGCGACAATGTAAAATATACTGCAATGGGCATGAACGGATCCTCGCCTTCGCAAGGATGACATGGCGCTTGCGCCTGACTCGAAAATATGTATAATATGATAACTATGGAATTTGCCATTATACAGACAGGCGGCAAGCAATATACCGTATCAAAAGGCGATACTATCAGTATCGAGAAGCTTGTTGGCGACTATAAGGTCGGCGACAAGGTTATTTTTGACAAGGTTTTGCTAGTTGATGATGGCAAGGATACTACTATCGGCACGCCGTATATACCTAAAGCATCTGTAAAAGCCACGATTATCGAGATAGGCCGTGCCGCCAAGATTATGGTCGTCAAATACAAGCAGAAGAGCCGCTATCACAAGCGCAACGGTCACCGTCAACCATTCTTCAAAGTGACGATCGACGCCCTGTCATAAATCACCTAAGAGCGACCACGAAGTGCCGATCGTAGGGTTTCCGGATCGGCATATTCTATTTCAGAACCGGTCGATAACCCTCTACCGAGTCTGCTTATCCTGGATTTGGTATTGATATTCTTGAATGCCTCGCAGATAATTGTCTGCGTATGATCTCCCTCAGGTGTTGCGTTCAAAGAGATGATGATTTCGTCAAAATTTCGCTTACCGACATAGTTTAACAATTCCTTGAGCCGTATGCGCCGTTCAGGTTCTTTTTCGAGAATGGGAATCGTACCCCCGAGAACAAAATAAAGACCCTTGAATACACCGCTTGCCTCTACATTTAGCAGATCCGTATCGCGTGGTACTATCATAAGTGTGGTCTCATCACGACTTTTATCCGTGCATATACCACACGATTCCGAAGGTGAGTCTGAAATATATATTCTTCGGCATTTGTCGCATTCATGGACTTTACCCCGAACGTCAGCAATGGTACGCACAAGGTCATCGATGAAGCTTTTTGGCCTGCTTAGGACAAAATAGGCGAAGCGTTTCGCCTGTCTTGGGCCAATACCGGGGAAGTGAGCGAAAATTTCTTCCAAATGTTCGATACTGTTCATATTAGACTTCAAAATCACCGAACTCCGCCTTGTCTATACTCAAGAATGTCGTCTTCTTGGAATCGAAGAATAGCTTGACTGTACCCGTAGGACCGTTGCGGTGCTTCTCGATGAGCACTTCCGCCTCTTCCTTGCGCCCTCCTTGATCCTGGTCTGATTCTCGGTGAATAAACATAACAACGTCGGCGTCCTGCTCGATAGAACCGGAATCGCGCAAATCCGACAATCTCGGCTTGCCACCACGTTGCTCAACGGCTCTCGATAACTGAGACAAAGCAAGGACCGGCACTTCCAATTCCCGGGCAAGATTTTTGAGTGAACGTGATATCTCGGTAACTTGTTGGACAAGGTTGTCCGTATTGCGAGTCTGCGTCGGTAGCATCAATTGCAAATAGTCGACGACGATAAGGCCAAGACCTTTGTCGTTTTTCAGTCTTCTGGCCACTGCGCGCATCTTCAGAATATTATTTCCGGGCTTATCGTCTATATATATCGGTGCTTGTGACAAACGAGATATGGCCTCGCCAATCGCCTTGAAGTCGTTCTCGACAGACAGGTTGTGGCCGGTTCTGATTTTCCACGAATCAACCTGCGATTCGGCGGCGAGCATACGGTCGACTAATTGCTGTGAACTCATTTCGAGAGAGAATATCGCTACCGGCACCTTGTGATTGACAGCCGCCTTGCGAGCAATGTCGAGAGCTAGAGAAGTTTTTCCCATAGAAGGTCTCGCCGCCAGTATGATCAGATCTGATTTTTGCATACCGGAGAGCTTATTGTCGAGTTCGGCAAAACCGGTCGGTACGCCGCGCAATTCATTCCTTGTCTTGTGCAAATGATCGAGTCTCTCCCACGCTTCATCAAGCGTGTCCTTGAGCTCGACGAATTTCCGAGAACCGGTACGGTTGGTGACCTCGTATAGTGCCTTTTCGGCCTTCTCGAGTATGTCATGAATATCCGCCTCTTCGTCGTAGCCGAGACCGCTTATTTGCTCCGATGCCTTGATAAGCTCACGCATGACGTGCTTGCTCTCGACTATATCCGCATAATGAGGCGCATTTGAAGATGATGGTACGATGTTTACCAATTCGGTGAGATATGACATGCCACCGATATCATCAAGCTGACCCTTTTCTTTGAGTCTTGTCGAAACGGAAAGGAGATCTATCGGTGTCGCTTTGGAATGTAATTCCTGCAATGTTTGCCAGACATAACGATGATGATTGGAATAAAAAGAGCGCTCACCGACTATGTCAATGATCTCGTGCATAATATCAGGATTCATTAGTACCGAGCCGAGAAGAGCTTTTTCCGCCTCCAGACTATGCGGCGGAACCTTCAGGTCCTTGGCTTTGAGAAATGGTGATACTGGCGACATGTTGGCATTATAGCAGATGGGGATACGTCTACATCAAGTACTGGTGGATATATTGTGAATACAAAAATTCATCACTATTTTAAGAATATTTCAAGCGGATTTTATACATTTTTTACCGGAATTTTATGCCAATTTTATTGGGATTTTATCTTGTTTCGATAGCATAGACTATTATCAATAAACAAAGAAATCATGGCTTTGGACAAAAAAGATATAGATCTGATAGAAAAAATCGTATACCGTTGTGGTGATGATATTGCTATTTCGATAGGCAGGAGCTTCGAACATTTGGAGGAACGCATCGATCTCATCGAATCACGGATTTATGAAAGGTTGGCAATTATCGACGATCGCATCGACGATATTATTCGGAGCAACGATGATATGTTCGAATCATTACGCGAAGATGTCAGACTATTGGGTAGGAGTGAATGAACGTTTTGATAGAGTATATCCGTTGTCATTATCCTTTATGTTATAGCCGAGTGCTTCGATCTGATCTCGAATAGCATCCGCCTTTCGCCAATCTTTATCATTTCTGGCTTTTTCGCGAGTATCCGCCAGATCATGTACATTATCTGGTATATCATTATCGAAGATCACTTTATCGAGACCGATGCCAAGGACTTTGTCAAAATCAAGTATAGTTGCTTTTTTATCGGCAGAATTCATATTGGCATCTTTTACAACTTCCCAGACCAGAGCAATCGCTCCTGGCATATCGAGATTGTCATTTATACGAGAGATGAAGCGATTCCGCAATTCAGCAACTACTTTGCCGCCCTCCGGATAAGATTGTAAGATCTCGTACAATCGGATCAATGCGTTCTGGGCTGATCCTATAGCCTCGAATGAGAAATCTATAGGCTTGCGGTAATTCGCCGTCAATAACCAATACCGATACGAGATCGGCATGATGCCACGTCTTTCCAATTCATCTAATGTAAGCGCATTGCCTTCGGATTTACCCATGCGACCCTGATTTATAACCAAAAAGTCATTGTGCATCCAGAAATGCGCAAGCGGCTCATCGTACGCGCATTCCGATTGAGCAATCTCATTGTTATGATGAACCGGTACATGATCGATGCCGCCGGTATGGATATCGAATGGTTGGCCCAGAAATTCTCTGGACATTACGGAACATTCGATATGCCAACCGGGAAATCCTCGTCCCCACGGACTTTCCCAGCCGATATTCTGATCGAATTTCCACAGCCAGAAATCCGTAATATTTTTTTTCTCCGGATCCATATCGATGCGCGCGCCTTCTCTTTGTCCCTTGATGTCGATATTGCCCAACTTGCCGTATTGGGCATATTTCGACGTGTCAAAAGCAATACCATTCCTGGCTATGTACGCGTAACCGCGCTCGATTAGGCGCGTGATAAATGCGATATCAGCATCTATATAATCACTCGCGCAGGGCATGTTTGAAGGCCTTTTGATATTGAGAAGATCCAGATCGTGAACAAATATGTCAGTGTATTTTGACCCGACCTGCTTCATAGCCTGCAAGGATAGGGGTTGATTTTCGCGACGGAGAGCCTTGGACATTTTGTCCTCGCCCTCATCTACATCACCGGAGAGATGACCGACGTCGGTTATATTTATGACCTGTTTTACGGTATAGCCATTGTATTCGAGCATTCTGCGCAATGTGTCGGCGAATACGTATGCGCGCAAATTGCCTATATGCGCGCGATCGTACACCGTCGGTCCGCAATGATACATACCGACCTTACCAGGTGAAATCGGTTTGAATGTTTCTATCTTGCCCGAAAGGGTATTGTATATTTTTATATCCATCGTTTGCGACGAATAATCGTCCATATTATCGCCGTCAGTATTATCATTGAGCCGAGAATGCCGAACCAGCCGTAAAACGAACGTATTATTGGTACGTTTATCGCCGGAATGGTAAACAGTGCGGATATAAATACGAGCGGTTGGAATATGAAAGCCATTATGGTCAATGCCTTGATGATCTGATTCTGCTTCGCATTGAGCAGGGAATCGTTCGTCTCACGCAAGTCGGCAAGCAGTTCCCGGCAATTAGTAATCAATTCATGGATACGATTGAACTCATTTTTTAGATCATGGACGTACGGAGCAAATTCTGCACCGAGTATATGTTCCGTTCCAGAAACAGTAAAACTATCCCAGACATCCTTGTGTACTCGAGCCGTCTGTTTGAAGTCTATGAGCTCGCGGCTGACATTGGAGAGCGTTCTGACCATTTTTTGCTCATCACCGCGGAATATGCGCTTTTCAGCAGACAGGAGGGCGTCTCTGATATTGTCGAGATCCTCGTACATACCGGTATATATGCGTTTGATCATATAGTAGAAGAGGTGACTGGCGCCCTCAACCTTGTCATCTTTTCCCAGGATCGAATTGGCCTCAAATATCTTAGCGAAGTATTGCAGTTGTTCGATTGCTCCAAAATGTGACGATATGAGAAAGTTCTTACCTATTACAAAGTCGACCTCGCGATCATTCACCTCGTATGAGTCACCATTTTTCTCGCGTATGGGCAAGGTCAATACAACTACCACATAGGCATCGTATACGTCGATCTTGGCCAACGATGTGAATGTCTTTAGTTCCTCACCAACCAAGGCGTGTAGACCATACCTGCGTACCACATTTGCTATTTCATTGTCGTCGGGTGATTCCAGATCGAGCCACGCTATACCTTTGTATGTGTGTGTATTTGTCATGACAATATTATAGTTAAGCTAAGCAGAATACACAAATACAATTGGACATATTTATGAGACATGCCATAATAGTGCAATGAGTTCACAAAACAAAGTCAGTTTGATATTGTCCGGCATGATATTGACGGTCATAGCTTTTATGATCGGCGTATCCGTCGGTCA
>JAMDBV010000025.1 GCA_023487965.1 Patescibacteria group bacterium | reverse complement strand
ATATTATTTTTTGGCATATTGATAGGTGTCTTGCCTCTCGCGCAATTCATGGCCGCGCCTGTTCTCGGCGGACTTTCTGATATATATGGTAGGAAACCGGTCCTCGCAGTTTCGCTCGCCGGCACATGCATATCATATCTATTATTCACATTTGGCATACTTTCGCGCAGTCTTACCATTCTATTTGTTGCCAGGATTCTGGACGGTATCACCGGCGGCAATATTTCCGTGGCACAGGCGGCGATAGCCGATATCACTCCCGAGAAAGACCGCGCCAAGAATTTCGGTCTGATCGGCGCCGCCTATGGCCTCGGTTTTATTACCGGACCAATCATTGGTGGCATTCTTTCGGACAATTCAATTTTCTCATGGTTCGGCGTGCTTACGCCATTCCTTATCGCCGCCGCACTTATCGCTCTCGATATCATTGCTATTTTCCTTATTTTCCCGGAAACCAACAATCCTGATCAGAATGGCGAACGTCCTTCATGGTTGACGGCCTTTACGCACATCAAGACCGCATACAGCATGGACCGCTTGCGCGGCATATTTGTTACGAACTTTCTATTTCAAGCCGGTTTTGCATTTTTCGGTACATTCCTTAGCATATACCTTATTCACCGTTTCGGATTCGGACAAAAGGGTATCGGAATATACTTGGCCTATGGCGGTATTTGGATCGCATTCATGCAGGGAGTTGTGGCGCGTTATGTATCTTCGCGCTTCAATGATATTTCGATCATACGCTGGTCGCTTCTTGTCGGTTCTTTTTCCATACTCGCGTATTATTTTCCCCATTCGATAATCGGTCTCGTTCTCATTGTGCCGATATTTGCGCTCGGCAACGGCCTTGCAATGGCGCATTTGCCGGCTCTGGTCTCTCGCCGTTCACCGGCCAATATACAAGGAGAAGTCCTGGGTATCAATATGAGTGTGCAATCATTGGCGCAAGCGATACCGCCTATATTGTCAGGTTTTCTCTCCGCAGAATTGACGCCCGAGACGCCGGTCTATGTAGCAGGAATAGTTATCTTCATAAGCTGGGTGGTATTTCGCGTCGCGGTGAAAAAGGGGTAGGCGAATTATCAATTAATATTCCTCCACCATTCCGAAAGCGGAGCTTTGTGAATGATCTCTATCGCTCTTTCGACGGAATCTGTGATCTCGAACAGCTTCATGTCCTCCTTTTCGACTGTACCGAATCGTTCCAACAAGTCTTTTTTTATAAATTCCTGGAATGGATACCAATATTTGCTATCGAATAGTATTATCGGCACATGCGGTATTTTTTCGGTCTGTATCAAAGTCAGAATGCTGAAGAGTTCGTCCATGGTACCGAAACCACCGGGGAAAAAGATAAATGCTTCTGCTGCAAACGTCAGCATTGTCTTCCTGGCGAAAAAGTAACTGAATTTCAAGGCGTGAGTGCAATAGGCATTCGTATTCCATTCGTGCGGCAAACTGATATTGAGACCGACCGAAGGTCCGCCGGCATCGTACGCGCCTTTGTTTGCGGCCTCCATGATACCCGGACCACCGCCAGTAATAACGGCATATTTGAGATCCGAAACGATATGGCCCGCCAATTCGGTAGCCATCTTGTAATGTTCTTCTTCGGGTTTTGCTTGGGATGAACCGAATATTGTAACGGACTTTGGAAATTTCTTCAGGAACTCGAAACCGTCAGAAAATTCACGGTTTATATGTTCCAAATGCGCTTTGATGCCATTCTCGTGAATATCGTTGCGCGTCAGTGAATATTTGTTTTCTTTTTGCATAATGCAAGAATTATACCTTATACTGTGTTCATGCTCAATTTTGAGATAAAAGAAAGGATACCAAACGCTTTAGGTCGTGCCGGAATAATAAAGACGACGCATGGCGATATCGAAACGCCGGCTTTTATTCCGGTTGGTACCAAAGCGACCGTCAAAGCGCTGACTCCAGAACAGGTCCGGGAATATGTCGGTGCTCAGGCGTTTCTGGCCAATACGTATCATCTCTACCTTCAGCCGGGTATGGATATAATGCGCGCTTCGGGTGGCCTGCGTAAATTCATGAATTGGCCCGGCCCGACATTTACCGATTCCGGCGGTTTCCAGGCGTTCTCGCTAGGTAATGTTTCAGGTAAGCGCAAGAGTAAATTTGGCGTTGTTGATGAAACGATTTCGAACGGCGGGCAGGCGAATACTTACTCCTCTTGGACACGCCCTCTCGTCCCGCCACTTCGGCGGGACTCGGGGTTACTTCTCGGCCTCGGTCTGCTGACCTCGGCCTCCGAAATGTCCAAACGGAGTAAGTATTCGCCTGCCCAAGAAGAGAACGATATCACCAATTCAATGGCAAAGATCGATGATGCTGGTGTTACGTTCAAGTCGGTTATTGATGGTTCGACACATCATTTTTCACCGGAGAAATCCATAGATATACAAGTCGCGATCGGCGCCGATATCATATTTGTTCTCGACGAATGCGCTCCGCCTGATGCCGACCGTGAATATCAGATGCGCGCATTGGAGAGGACCGCGATGTGGGCAGAACATTCACTGGAATATTGGAAAAAGACCAAGCGTGCCGATCCGAACAATTATCAATCGCTTTTTGGCATCATCCAAGGCGGTCGCTATGAAGATTTGCGTAAACTCAGTGCGGAGACAATCGGCAAGATGGATTTCGATGGATTTGGTATTGGCGGGACTTTCGATAAAGGCGACGTTTCTAAGGCGGTAAACGTTGTTTGTCAGGAATTGCCTGAAGGTAAGCCCAGACACCTCCTCGGTATTGGCGAGCTTGAAGATATGATCATGGCTATCGAGAACGGTATCGATACATTCGATTGTGTCGCGCCAACACGCATCGCAAGAAACGGTTCAGCTTATATATCTGGAGGTAAGCGAATCAATATACTGAATGCGCCTTTCCGCAATGATTTTGCTCCTGTAGATGAAAAATGTTCTTGTTATACATGCATGAATTATTCTCGGGCATATATTGCCCACTTATTCCGCGCCAAAGAAATGCTTGGCGCGACACTGTTGTCCATTCACAATCTGCATTTTGTAGTCGACTTTGTCGCCAAAGCGAGACGAGCAATAGTCGAAGGAGATTTTTCACATTTCAAGGATGATTTTTTGAAGTCGTTACATTCGTAAAGTTTTCGTATGCGAATTGCTGATATTTGGGATTATTTTATCGCGGCAATCAACATTTATGGTTCTTGCGTAGTAGGTATTTTGCTATAATACCCTCAATGAAACAGCTCCCGAAAACCGCCAGATTGCATATCGGAGCAAGTATCGCCGTATTCGCACTACTTGTTCTGGCCGGCTTCAATGCATCATTCGATCACAGACGACAAACGGCCGCCGCAGGTGATGCCATACCATCTACCGTATACGTATCACCAAGCGGTAATGACGCCAATGACGGTTCATCCGCTTCACCATTTGCAACCGTCGAAAAAGCCATATCGATCATCGATTCTCAATCCGGCCCCGGTACGATCATACTGAAGAGTGGCACATACAATATCACCAAGACGATAGCTATCAAACCCCCGGCTTCCAATTCACCCAATGTTGGACAGAGATTAACCATTCGAGGTGAAGGCTCACCCATAATATATGGAGGTACAGCAACTGATCCCAAACCCCTTGATGGTGAACAGGGTATATACCTCATCGACGGAACATTCACAGCAAACCTTCCCGGTATCTGGGACGAATCGGCCAGAGCCAGATACAACACAGTGGCGGATATTAACGTCGCAAAAGCTACCGATTATAGCATGTTCTACTATTCGCCGACACAAGTGGCTATTCATCCCAAGAATGGTCAACTACCACCGGCGGGAAGCGTCAAAATATCATTACTCGACTATGGTATTGATGTAACCAGAGACAATGTCACCATAGACGGCATATCATTCAGGGGCTTCCTGAAATCATATGTTTCCGCAGGTATCCATGTGGGATATACATCCGAATCAAAAGGCTTTACGGACAATGTGAAAATTACCAATTGTAATACCGAGAATTCGTATATTGGTTTCTATTTCGGTCGTGGTACCAAAACCGCTGCCATAGACCATTCATCGGCAAGAGATGTGGCAAGCGGTATCAATCAGTGGGGAGGTAGAGTGACTGCCGAGTACAATCAATTCTTCAAGGATGAATCGTTGAGTAATCTATTTGGCTTCAGAGATCCGGATCCAATGAGTGGTCAATTTGGCATGATTGCGTATTACAATTCAACCGGCGTAAATTACCATCACAATTTGGTGTCCGGTTTTCAATATTCAATTTTCATAAAGACAGTTGAACATGAAATGGATCCGACTACAATGCAACAAACTGGACCCGCTACGGGGCCATTCATTGTCGAACACAATACGTTGATCGACAACGCGGTTCTTAGACAAGCGCAAGGAGTAAACAGTTGGGGAGTGAATTTTGTGAGGTATGGTAATTATGGCAAGAATAATGCCATGATCCGATATAACGTGATGTATGGCTTCAGTTTGCCGTTCTCTTTTGATGATAGGCTTGCGGCGCAAGACGCGACGGTAGACAAAAATATATTTTGGACCGGTGGCGCTGCGAATCTTCTGAATGCACAGACTACCTATGCGAAAAAGATAAGTGACGCCGGCATGGGTGAAAACACCGTCGCAGACCCGCTCTTCGTCAATGCATCAAGTGGAGACTATCACGTATTCTCGAACAGTCCGGCAATCGGGATAACGGGAGACGGTTCACCGGCCGGGGCATTCTCGGCCATCAGTTCAAGTGGCGGCAATCCGAGCAATCCGGTACCCCCGAGCGTAACCATAGCCATACCGTCAGTAAGCAATAAACAATATGGCTCAAGAACATATACAGGCGCATATGATATCGCCACAACATCCATACTGGTTACAGTTACTCCTTCATCGGCAGTATCTAAGACAAAAGTAACGATAACGAATAAGGGTAGTGGTAGTCAGACATATACAGATACTCATTCATATGTCAATTCCGACTACATTCCAGCCCCGGCAGATCCCGGGCAGTACACTCTAGGTGTATCTGTAGAAGACGCCTCAGGTGCTTGGTCAAACACCGCGACGGTCGAAATCAACCGCGTCACGGATACGGCACAATTTGATGATAGTCATTATGCAAAGGCGAATATGTACGGTTTTGTCGTATTTAACAAAAATAGCCAGAATATATGGCAGTACATATCGTATCGCAAGAAAGGTGATACAACGTGGATTAAAGGCTTCGACACACTTGCATATCAGAATACATATTCTGCACCGTACAATGATATGCGCAATGTCGGCGAGCAACCAATGATAGTTACCGGACTTGAACCCAACACTACATATGAATACAAAATTACTCCACGTACGAATATAGTCTCTCCAACATACGAAATCACAACCTCCGGTTCGCCAACTACATACTATGTTTCTTCTAGTGGCACAGATGCCAGAGACGGTGGTTCTAGAAGCGCACCACTCAAAACACTTCAATACGCGATAGATCTCTCTCTCCCCGGAGATGATATCAGACTATTGCCCGGCGTTTACTTCGGTCCATTTGTAATGTTCCATAGCGGTGTCCCGGGGCACCCGATTACCATAGAAGCTGATCAACCGGGGACAGTCGCACTTGATGGGCAGAAGAATTATAACGCTGTCATTCTGGTCAGTGGCGTGAGTAATGTAATAATCAAGAATCTCACGATTCAATGGGCGAATTCAGCAGGTCTATATTGTTATCAGTGTAATAACGTTGAGATTGCTAATAATGTGTTCAGAAATGCGTATATAGGATCGCATAATACGGGCGGCAACGGCATTGCAGTTTCTTTGGGTGATGATTTGCGCATCCATCATAATCTGATCTATGGTTGGTGGCGCGGTGTTCAGATATCGAGTGCGACTCGGTTAAAGTTGGATCACAATACGATCACCGCGATATCTCAGGCTAGTGTTAATGTAATTGATGCGTCAAAAACGCCCGGAGCAGAAATAACATACAATTCGATAAATTTTGTCGGGGATCATTGGCTTGAGATTGCCTTTACCGAAGCCAGTAAGGGAAATATAAAAATAGACTACAACAACATCGGCACCAGTTTCCAATCGCAAACAATACCAAAAGTCGATCCGGAGACGAATCTCACACTACCATATACTATAATGTATAGTTTTAAAAGTCGGGAATTCGTATATACATATTCTGTTCCTGGCAATGGTCTTACATCCAAAGTCTACTACTCCTTCTCCAAATGGAAATCCGACACAGGCTATGACACCCACAGCATATTCGCTGACCCCAAATGGGAAGATCCTGCAAATGGTAAATTCAACCTAAAATCCGACAGTCCAAACCTCCTACCTGACGGCAACTATATCGGAGCCTTCACCACCACAATGGTAACGGAAAATATCCCGAATACACCCAAGCCCCCGGCAACCA
This sequence comes from Patescibacteria group bacterium, assembly GCA_023487965.1. Lineage (GTDB taxonomy): Bacteria > Patescibacteriota > Minisyncoccia > Phycocordibacterales > PALSA-1337 > C7867-002. Next base: position 1,430 of record JAMDBV010000025.1, on the reverse strand, counting down.
ACGCAATCTGCTCCACTTCTGCCAATCAGTGTAATGCCGGCATTCCCATCAACCCCACCGAATCCGCCACCCAATACACCTGGAATTGCCAAGGTCTAAACGGCGGTTCCAATACCTCCTGTTCTCTTCCTAAGAATACGAATACAGATACCGGTCAACCGCAAATATCATCTGTAAATGTCTCCTCTGTCACTCCCGCCTCCGCCACCATATCCTGGTCCACCGACGAAACATCTACCTCCCAAGTCTCATACGGTCTCACCAATGCATATGGTAGCAATTCAGGCCTGAACTCCACACAAACAACATCACATACAGTATCTCTCACAGGCCTCAATCCCAACACCACATATCATTTCAAGGTAATATCAACAGATTCCAGTGGAAACACAAGTCAATCAAGCGACTACTCATTCACCACACCAAAAGACAATACTGTAATACCCAATCCCATAAACGGCGCATGCTCATATACCAAAAATGTATGCAATTCAGGCACGTTAAACGATATAACAGACTCAAATACCCAATACCTCTGGCAATGCACAGGCTCCAATGGAGGAGTAACGGCGTATTGTACGCTAAACAAGCAAAATACCAATGTCCGAATACCAACAATCAACAATCGAACACCGAATACCATCAATCAACAAACAAATAACAACCAACAACCGACAACGAAATATCAACGATCAATCGTCGACAATCAGCTTCCCTCATCCATCACTCGCAATCTGGAGAAGGGTAATACAGGCATGGACGTCAAACTCCTCCAGAAAACCCTCAATGCACTCGGATTCACCGTATCAGAGACAGGCACATTCGACGACAATACGGCCAATGCTCTAGGTGAATATCAAGCCTCATATGCCGATTCGGGCATAGTGGCTACCAAAAAGCTCGACAATGTCACACTGGCTCTCATCAACGGTGATATCAAGAAACTCAATATCGATTCAACAAACCCTGATATCAATACCACAACCCCTCGTCCATCATTATGGCAAATCATCAAGGGCTTCTTCGTCGAATTGGGGGTGAGTATGTATGATTTCTTGAAGGGGAAGTTGGGGTTCTAAGCAAAATAACAAATCTATATCTCTTTCGGCTTGTAGTCTGCAGGCGCCCTCTCGAGCCACCATTCCATCTGCTCTCGCGAGAGCAGACCTTCTTGGGCTCCAACGAATTGAGCTACAGACATCGGATTGACAGGTGCCCATACGAGAGCTTCCAGTGGTGCAAGTCCCAAGGCCAATGCTGAGACAAATGTTGAGGCGAAGGCGTCGCCACAACCGGTACGGTCGAATGCTGGCCGCGGATCCGGGTACATGGGCATGGCGAAATGTTTTTCGCCGTCGAACATATATGCGCCGTTTACACTATCCGTTATGATGACCAGTTTCGGTCCCAATTCATGGATTGTCTTCAGA
>JAMDBV010000061.1 GCA_023487965.1 Patescibacteria group bacterium | reverse complement strand
TGGACGCATTGAGATTGTTGACTTGACCAATAACAGCACCTGTATCATCCTTCAACGTTATTGTGCTTGCATAAAGCCATAGACGATCGCTGAAGTCAAAAGATATTGACTGAACTGCCATGTCAGAAGCTGAGGCTTGCAACTTTGCAGCTACGATGTCATAGGATTGACCCTTGTATACAACCGTACCGTTACCCGGTGACGACCATAGGCTTGTCGTAAGAGTACCAGGGACACCGACAGTTGAAATCGTGCCTTGTGCCGGAGTTGTCGGAGTCGTTACCGCTCCACCCAACTGCTGTTGGACGAGGAGGGCGAGAACTGGAGGCAAGCAGTAGCTTGTACCTTGATACGAAACAGATGTCATACCTGCTCCGCATGCTGATACAGACGAACCACCTGTCGTACCTGTTGTACCCGTTGTCGCACCACTGTTAAGAGCTTCGCGAGTCATAGGACCTACGAAACCTGTGTTCGGAATACCGTGAGCAGCTTGGTACTGTTTGACAGCGGCAGTTGTCTGCGAACCAAAGTAACCCTTGGCGGCAGCACCTGAAGAAATAGCCGGAATGTCATAACCCATGCTCATCAATACTGTCTGAAGCTGAACGACATCCGCTCCTGTTGAACCAACTGTAAGATTGGTCTGGAACGAATACGCTTGAGCTCCTGCAACGAGAGCCAAAGCCAATACGGCTACTCCCGCTACTGAAAGAATTCTTTTCATACGTATGTTTTGAATAATTTATCTCTACAATTTCGTTTCGCGATTTTGCAGAGTTGCGCCTCTCTCATTTACTAGTAATTTTTTGAGAGAGTTAACGCACTTGTAATCTACTAATTTTCGCATCATCTTTCGATGACGCTTTCTCCACATTTTACTTGCCACTATCGAATGGCAAATAAAAGTTAGTGGCTAAACAAAATAAAACGAACTTTAACACAATAGATCATACCCTCTTGCGAAGGTGTGATGATTATTTGTTTGTCAAAGTTCTTATAACAGAAGCAATCAATCGACCGACTGCAATCTGTTACAGGTCATTATCTCACATAAAATGGCCGTATAAAACCGCCAATGTGGATAACTGACCCAGTTTAGGGCATTTTTGGAAGAAAGTCAATTCAATGAATACCGACTCCACCTTCTCTCTCCCTCCTTCTTTATAAGCCCGCGATTGACCAGATCGGTCAATTCTCGTTGAATCGTCTTTTCACTGCAATCCTTTATAACCTTCGCAAAGTCCTTGATACTCAGGTTTGCATTGCCTTTTAGGACACTGACGATCATTTCCTGTCTAGTAAGCCTCTTTTCGGCATTGGACAGATGTCCATTATCAACGTCAGACAGACCACGCGCCCTTTTTGTTTCTTTATAATCATCGGCACTGCGTCGTTTATCAGGAATGTCCTTGAAACCGGAAGAATACAAACTTGGAGTCTTAAAAAATTGTTCCGAAAGGACAAGGCCGGCATTGTTGGCATTTTCCGAAAGACGATCACGCAATAGACCTAAGACCTGGTCGATCTCCTTGACCAATATGTTGTGATTCATGTCTGAAATAAGATTCGATATTCTGGCAACATTCAAAAGAGACATGGTTTCCAAGGCCGAGGTAAATAGTGATTGGATAATATAATTCTTATCCCCACCCGGCACGGTGCTTGATGCATTAAAAGAAGAAGAGAGCATATTCATACCCTTGTCCCTTAATTCCCACTTGATCGGTTCCTCGTCCTTTAGGAGACCGGATACTAGGTAAAGGGCGGCAGTTATCTTTTCGATCTTCTTAAAGACAAATATCAAATAATCTTCGACAGAGAAAAAGCCTAGAGAGCGCCAGTTTATGGGGTCATTAAAATTGATATCGGACATAATTATGTTGTCCGAGACATTCTTTCTATCGGACAATCTGTTATTCTACTCTATGGGACTAGCTATAACGTATGGTCCACTGAATGTCTCTTACATGTCCATTATACTCCGATCTTCGCCATTGGCAACCCGATCAATTTTCACCGCATGCTCTATGTGATATGATTCTTCTATGGCGAAGAAGAAAAATCTTGAAGACGTGGAGCGGACGGGTATTGCATCGGAGACAGTTCAGACGATTCTTGCGATAGGATCTTTCGTTATTGCCCTGCTTTCACTAATGGCGGCATTCGGTAAGGCCGGCATTATCGGCGAATATTCATTCCTATGGCTGGTAAAATTGTTTGGATACGGCTATTACCTTATACCGGCTATTCTCGTCATATTGGCCATCACATTCCTGCGCGGTATCAAACGCAAATTCGAAACATCGAAAGCGGTCGGCGCTCTTGTACTCTTTATCTCCGGGCTTGGACTCATAGATATAGCGCATACGGACGGCGGAGGCATATTCGGTCGTTGGATATCGTATCCGATAATCAAGCTTTTGGACGTATGGGCGGCAACTGTATTGCTTATTGCCATTGCCATTATCGCGATATTCATAATATTTGAAGCACGTATAACCATGGAGCAATTGATGTTCTGGAAATGGTTCTCATCCGAGAAAAATACCGACGATGAAAAGATTGATGCCAAAATGGACGCACACGAAGAGGCGGAAGTTGCAAAAGCAGTACAGGCCGTGGACGGCATCAGACAAAAGGGCAAGGAGGTTCCGGTAACCGCCAAAAACGATACGCCGAAGAAAGCGAAACAAAACACATTTGATGATGAAGAAGGCGATTTCAATTTCGCCATTCAAGCTCCCCTGCTAAAGCCATTTACTCCGCCCCCCATGTCGCTGTTGGAAAAGGACCGTGGCAAACCTGAAACCGGCGACATCAAAGCAAATGCCAATATTATCAAGAGGACCTTGCAAAACTTCAACATTACCGTAGAGATGGATGAGATCTCGATCGGACCATCGGTTACCAGATATGCACTGAAGCCCGCCGAGGGTGTCAAACTATCCAAGATTGTCGGCCTCAACAATGATCTTGCTTTGGCCCTAGCCGCTCACCCGATACGCATCGAGGCGCCCATTCCCGGCAAATCACTCGTTGGCATTGAGGTACCGAATACCGCCAAAACCACCGTCGGTCTAGCCACACTTCTCTCTTCTTCAAAATTCCAGGAATCAGACAAAGCCCTACTTGTATCATTGGGCAAAGATATTACAGGTTCCGCGCATTTTGCAAATGTCGGCAAGGCTCCGCATATGCTGATCGCCGGCGCAACCGGTTCCGGCAAGTCCGTAACCATTCATGCCATTATAACTTCTCTCTTGTATCGCAATTCGCCGGAAAACTTGAGATTTATCATGATCGACCCGAAGCGTGTTGAACTGACACTTTACAACAATATCCCTCACCTGCTCACGCCTGTTATCACCGATCCAAAGAAAGCCATTCTCTCCCTAAAATGGGCGGCAAAAGAAATGTCCCGCCGTTATGACATTCTTGAGAAGAATTCTTCCAGAGATATCGACTCGTATCATCGCAACATAGTCATTCCTGCAATCGAAAAATCCAAATCAAACAAAGACAAACAAACCACAGATCTGCCGGAAACGATGCCGTTCATAGTCATTATCATCGACGAATTGGCCGATATCATGCAGACTTATCCCCGAGAATTGGAATCGTCGATCGTTCGTCTGGCTCAAATGTCACGCGCGGTCGGCATTCACCTCATCCTTTCGACACAAAGGCCGAGCGTCAACGTCATCACCGGTCTTATCAAGGCCAATATTCCAACCAGAATTGCTTTGCAGGTCGCGTCACAGATAGATTCACGCACCATATTGGATCAGATGGGCGCCGAGAAACTCCTCGGTGCTGGCGATATGCTTTATCTGAGCGGTGAAATGTCAAAACCGATCCGTTTGCAATCCGCTTACATATCCGAATCGGAAGTCAAACGGGTCGTAAACTTCCTCAAAGACCAATACAAAGACGAGATTATGAGCGAAATCAACTTGACCAGCAATCAAGAAGCCGGATCAATGGCCGCATTTGACGCCATGGTCGAAGAAGGTTCTCTCGAAGATGACGATGAGCTGTATGAATCGGCGCGCGAGGCGGTGATTACGGCCGGAAAGGCTTCGACTTCATATATACAGAGGAAGTTCGGGGTTGGCTATTCTCGAGCCGCCAAACTGATGGACATGCTTGAAGAGCGTGGTGTTATCGGTCCTGCCAATGGTTCAAAACCTAGAGAAGTGATACTAGAAAACGCAAACACGGTTGCCCAATACGAAAATGACCAGAACGACAATACTCCGACTGCTTAAATTGGCTTCCGTATCCGTCTTTGCCATTATTATCGTGGCTTATGCTGCGTCGCGATCCTTCGATTATATTCGTGGCCCGAAAATTAACATAACTCATCCGACCGATTGGGCCGTATCTCATTCGGCGACGACGACGATTTCCGGCCAAGTCGAAAGAGTGACCGATATAAGCCTAAATGGAAAACCCATATTCATAGACCAACAAGGCAACTTTTCAGAGAAAAGACTACTCTTTCCGGGTATGAATTTCATTAAGGTCAAAGCGAAAGACCGTTTTGACAGAGAGACAGAGAAGGTTGTGAGGGTTTATTACGATAATGACGGGATAATTTCTAATTGACCTAATTGATCCAATTTCTAATAAAATCCCAATAATAAATTCCAAAAATACAACACAAATCATCACCTCCTTCAATCTTCCCTAGTCATGAGCATGCGATACAATATGGGTACCACACCGAAATAATTATATGAAAAGAACCAAAACAAAAGACAGTTCGAAGGATCCGATCGAGCAATCACCAGATGCCATTATCAGTGAAAAGTCGGCCAAGCAAGACCAGAGCGTAAACAATGCCCTCGAAGCCATAAGGATGAAATTTGGCGACGAGTCCATCATGAAATTGGGCGAAAAGCCCAAAGTCAATGTCGGGGCTATACCGAGTGGTTCCCTGGGCCTCGACTGGGCTCTTGGCATTAGCGGCTATCCACGCGGCCGTATCGTCGAAATATTCGGCCCGGAATCATCCGGCAAAACGACATTGGCGCTCCACGCCGTTGCGGAGGCCCAAAAACATGGCGGTATTTGCGCTTATATCGATGCCGAACATGCCATGGATCCTGAATACGCCAAACGCATCGGGGTAAAGATCGACGACCTTCTCATTTCCCAACCGGATACCGGCGAGCAAGCCCTGGAAATAGTTGAAAGTCTCGTAAGAACGGGCAAAATGGATATTATTGTTATCGATTCGGTTGCCGCGCTTACACCGAGGGCTGAAATCGAGGGTGATATGGGCGCGCAACACGTCGGTATACAAGCCAGACTCATGTCGCAAGCTTTGCGAAAACTGACCGCTATCGTCGCAAAATCAAAGACTGTCATCATATTTATCAATCAGATCCGCATGCAGATCGGCGTCATGTTCGGCAATCCGGAAACAACTCCGGGAGGCAAAGCGCTCAAATTTTACGCTTCTGTCCGCTTGGACATCCGCCGCATCGCCCAGATCAAGAAGGGTGAAGAGATCATGGGTGGACGGTGTCGCGTCAAGGTTGTGAAAAATAAGGTCGCCGCTCCATTCAAGCAAACAGAATTCGACCTTATGTACAATGAAGGCATATCACAAGAAGGCGAAATAATCGCTCTCGGCGAGAAATACGGCATTATTTCCAAATCCGGCGCTTCATATTCATTTGGCGAGACGAAGCTCGGCAGAGGCTACGACGCCACAAGACAATATCTGAAAGAAGACAAAACGATCCGCAATCAAATTCTGGGACAAATACGTGACAAGTTGAAGGAGTAACGTCCGATTAATGATTTGCGATAAGTAGTGCACACTTCTTTAGCGAGGCATATTTTCGATTGCCTTTTTGGGCCGTTTAATATAGGATATCCCCCATAGGCGGCGCTTTATAATTGCCGATTACAAGAGAAATAAACAAACACATGTCGATACTTGAATATAATGAAATAACGGAAAAGAGATACATAGTTTTCAACAGTGAACCGTATGAAGTGATCTCATCACATGTTTTCCGCAAGCAACAGCGCAAGCCGGTCAATGCAACCAAGCTAAAAAACCTGATAACCGGCAAGGTCACCGAATACTCCTTTCACCAATCAGAGAAGGTTGAAGAAGCCGAAATCGAATCGAAAGAGGTCAAGTATCTATACAACAATCGAGGTGAATGGTGGTTCTCTGACGCCAGCGATCCCTCCAAGCGCTTCAGTGTAAAAGAAGAGTCGGTCGGATCACAAGGAAAATTTTTGAAACCTAATACCGTTGTAAAGCAATTGATCTTCGATGAAAGGCCGATCGGTTTCCAATTGCCGATCACGGTCGACCTCAAAGTTACCGAAGCTCCTCCATCCATAAAGGGCGATACGGCGACCGGTGGCCAAAAGGTCGTAACACTCGAAACCGGCGCGACCATAAACGCTCCCCTATTTGTGAATGAAGGAGATATCATTCGCATCAATACACAGACGGCTGAGTACCGCGAACGCGTCAACAAATAATACACCTCGAATATTCTACACGAACAGTGTGTCGTTTTGTGTCAAATCCCTGGAGATTCGCAACTATTAGCTCTCTACATAAGGCAGAAGACCCATGAATCGCGCCCTTTTGACCGCATTGGCCAATTGTCGCTGATACTTTGCGGAAATACCCGTTCGCTTCTTGCTGATTATCCTGCCGTGAGGATTGAGGAATTTCTTTAGGATTTCCGTGTCCTTATAGTCTATATACTTGATATTATGCTGACTGAAATAACATTGTTTTTTCATAGTTTTGTTTTATTTATCTTTTTTCCTAGAATGGTATATCGTCCGGACTTATCTCTTCTTTTGGATATTCTATAGCTTCACCGCTCTCACCCGCCGTGGAACCCGCCTTACTCGGTGCGGCGCTCGATGCATTGCCGGCCGATGAACTTCCCCCTTGAGACTGACCTGAAGGCTTTGCGCCAAATTGGATATTCTCGGCAATAATCTCGGTGCGATATTTCTTCTGTCCGTCTGATTCCCATGAACGTGTCTGTATCCTGCCCTCAACCAATACTTGCTGACCTTTGCGCAGATACTGACCTGATAATTCACCCAATTTGTCGAAAGCCGTTACATTGTGGAATTCGGTCATCTCCTGCTTGGCACCGTCACGGTTCTTGAACATCCTATTTGTGGCAACACCAAATGAAGTCACTTTTGAACCGGAAGGCAATGCCCTTGTCTCCGGATCTTTTGTTAGGTTACCGATAATGAAGATTTTATTGAGGTACATGTGATAAAAGTATTAGGTTAATAATTAAACCGCTTCTTTTACCATTTCGTCGATGCTCTTGTCCATTTCTTCTATCGTGGCCGGTGCAACCGGTTCTTTATTCTCCTCGGGTTTCGCCTCGGAATTGCCGCCCAGGAATTCTTCCGGGACTATAACCTCGCTACTACCCACAGAGCGCTTGCCGAGATAAGTATTCTCGCGAACCGTCGTCACGATGAGTACGCGCAATATTGATGGCATAACTTCTACGGCTTTTTTGAGCTGATCCGCCTTCTCGGCCTCCAGGTCAAATTTGAACCAACCGAAGTAGCCATCGCCATACTTGTTGTACGCGCCCGAAACTGTCTTTTTGCGCATTTCATACGCTAGACGAGTGCGTCTGGCTGTCTCTTCGGCGATCATAGATCCGCCGAGATTGTTGATAATGCCACGAATGGACTCTACTTCCGCCGCAACGCCCTCTTCAGGGATCGTCGAGACGATGAGATAGCCCAATTCATAGACTGAAACTTTTTTATTGTCTTCTGTCATGTTTTTGCATCAGTAACTCCCTTTTCGGGAGACCTTTCGAAAGGACTGATGTATTACTATTAATACGCTGACATTAACATTATATTTCCCTTTGCGCAAGGACACCATCGACTAAATGGTATATCCAATGTAACACGTTTAGATTAAATCCGGATAAAATACCGATAAATTTTCGATAAATAAAGTATGAATATTCCCTAAATAACCTGTCGAGGTCCTCGGTAAATCAAATGCCGAAGAACTTCCTGACATTTTCCCTTATTTGATGAGCCATATTTTCTACACTTTCGCCACGAATCATCGCCACCGACTTCAATGTCTCCATGACATACGACGGCTCATTTCTCTTGCCACGATACGGTTTCGGCGCCACGAACGGACAATCAGTCTCAGTCATGATCCTGTCCGATGGTGCGTATTTTACCAATTCATCGTAATCATGCGTGAAAGTTACAACTCCAGTGAATGAAACACTCGCGCCGATATCCAGCACTCTCTTTAGCTCCGCCATATTGCCGGCAAAGAAATGAAAATCAGCGCGCATCTTCGAATATTCCTTCAGAATATCGACGGCCTCATCGTATTCCGGAAAATTAACAT
>JAMDBV010000057.1 GCA_023487965.1 Patescibacteria group bacterium | reverse complement strand
AAAAGGTGGCGTAGACGGAAGTTTGTTTTTATTATGTTAATCCCATCAAGCTCACGAGAATTTGGATCCGCATCATTAATGATAAAAGTAAATTTATCACCCAATATACCGCCAAATGATTGCGCCATGTTTCTCACAAAAAAATGATCAGCGGTTGATGATGGGTATTTTTTTGATGTTACATATATGAATCGCATATTATTTATCAATGTGGTTTGATTGCTTTTAGGAAATATCCAAGGGGCATATATGTCTTGGACATCAGATTATTAGGCTTTATTCTTGCTAGTAATTCATCGAACTTGCGGCATAGCGCCATGACAGCTCTGGACACAAAACGAAAACGATATAACCCCATAAGACAATGATAAACCACACTAAAAGCACCGGTTCCCAATTCGCGCACTTCAATATCACCAAAACCGGCATCAGAAAGGATTTTAACTAGATTTGTTTTCGTATATCTGAAATAGTCGCCCGGAGAACCGTGAACATTGAACATGAAAGGGACAACACCGATGATAACGCCTCCTTTTTTCGTCACTCTATTGGCTTCGGACAAGGCTGTCCTATAGTCGGACAGATGCTCCAGAACATTTATAAGCATTGTGGCATCAAAATGATCACCATCAAATGGCCACTGATTCTCAGCGTTAAAAATGAGATCCGTACCAAAAGACGAATCTATATTACCGACAATAAATTCATGTTTACCTTTTATGAGTTCATGATAACCGGCATATTTTGAACCACCGACGTCTAGGATCTTTCCGTCGATCTTAACTTCGGAAAGAGCTTTGTATTCTTCCGTTCTTAGGAAAGAGACCAATCTGCTTTTTGTGCTTGTCATACAATATTATGATAACTCATCTAATAATCTTTGGGACAGATATGGCAAATCATGTTTGCCGATAACCACACGCCTCAGTTCGTCAATATCTACCTTTGTGGAAATCAGACCGCTTAACTTTGTTGCAAGAACGCCCGGTTCATCAGATTCGACCACATAGTCGCTACCAAAGATAACACCCGCGTCACGACTCATTACCAAGATTTTACACCCGCAGGCCGCTGCTTCCAATATAGTCTTATCAAAGGAACCACTTGGAGTTAAGTTCACAAAAAGTTCGTGCCTGTTGTAAATCTCCGGCGTCTTATCATTCGACACAGCTGGGACCAAAGTAACTCTGTCAGAGAGATCTCCACTCTCTATTTGTTCTTTTATTGAGTCGTAATATTTCTTATCCTTCCGTAAAGCATCACCAACAACCGATGCGGTAAAATCGACTCCTCTTTTATTCAACTCAATCAGGGCCTTAACAAATACATCTGGTTTCTTCACTGGAGAAATCCGTCCAAGCATAAGCAATGAATTTTTAACTCTAGACGAATGAAAATCTTTAAATGTTTCCGTATCTATTCCAACAGGCATAATGACAGTTTTACTGAATTTGGCTGAATATGAATATTTTGAAGTGCAGAATACTTTATCGCACATAACACATGCCAAATCAGTCTGAAAATTACCGTAAAGATGATTTCTCCACATCGCAACTTTCTTGCCCAAAATTTTCCAAATGATTCCGCCCAGAATCACATACTCCTCGTTCATATGCACAAAGACTTTATCGTAATTGTTTCTCTCCTTCAAAATATATTTATAGAATCGCCAAACGTACTTCAGCCGCGATCGACCATCCTCCTTACCAAGTGAGAGAACTCTTACGTTCTGCGGCAGATTGTACTCGCCTTTCTCAAGACAGATGACGACGATCGATTCAAATTTTTTTGCGAATTCTTCTATCCAACGATGAAAAAAACCTAGTATCGGATCGTTTCTGTTCACCTTTTGTGTGATTATCAGTAATTTCATCGATATGATCCGATAGTCAAGCGCAATCCGTCTTCAAAATCAACAACAGGTCGATAACCGAGTAATTTCTCAGATAATGTTATATCAGCATAGCTATGAACAACATCACCGGGACGTCTGCCAACGTACATCGGCTGTATTTTAATGCCGGTAATCTGACATATCTTTTTGACAAGATCATTGATAGATATTTGCCCGCCCGCTCCAACGTTGAATTGCATACCGAAACAATCACGCGAGACCAAGGCCAACAAATTTGCTTCGACAACATTATCTACATATGTAAAATCCCGAGTCTGACTACCGTCTCCGTGAATATTTGGAGAATTTCCGTTCCTGATATTATTTATGAACATCGGTATCACCGCGGAATATTGTGACTTTTCGTTCTGTCTGGGTCCGAAGACATTGAAGTATCTCAAACCGATCGTTCCGAGACCAAATGCCTCGAAAAATATTCGACCATATATTTCTTCAAACAACTTTTGGGCCGCATATGGAGATTTTGGTTTTGTAGTCATCGACTCACTCTTTGGCAACACTTCGGTATCACCATATACAGAACTCGACGAGGCGTAGACAACCCTGCCAACCCCCGACTCTTTTGCAACATAAAATATATTCAGCGAACCATTGACATTCGCCGCGTTCGTACCGATCGGATCGGCAAAGCTCCGCGGTACCGAAGGTATAGCCGCTTGATGGTTTATCGCGTACGCACCCTTCACTATTGTACGTAGAAAATCCAAATTGGTTATACTTCCTTTGTGTATGACGATACGATCTTTCACCATTTCAAGATTCTCAATGAAACCGGTAGAAAAATCATCGACAACCTCGACGATCGCGCCCACGGCAACCAGTTTTTCAACGATGTGAGAACCGATAAAGCCGGCTCCACCGGTGACAATGATCTTCTTGCCTTCCAACTCTTTGAATCTATTTTTCATCTTGGGTCATATTGTTTTCAGTATTTTATCAGCCATATCATCCTCGGAAAAGGTGCTTATAACGGCATTCACCTCCCCTGCGATGCCGACATCGGTCGAAACGATCGGACAATTCGCGGCATACGCTTCGGCCAACGTCATGCCGTACCCTTCGGACAACGATGTGTTCCAGAATAGGTCAGCGGACTTATAATACGAAAAGATTTCATCTCTTTCGAGCCACCCTTCGAATACGACTGACTTCTCAACTCCCAACCGTTCCGCCAATGAGCGCAATTTGCGCATTTCTGAGCCGTCACCGACTATGACAAGTCCGGCATTTGGTATCTCTTTTATCACTTTTTGCCATGAATGTATTGCCGACTCAAAATTCTTTTCCCTTTCCAGTCTTCCGACCATTAGCACGATTTTCCCAAATTGCGGATACTTCTTGTGCAGATCGACCGTCATTGGTGCTTTGATTATCGCTTCCTTATCTACACTTATTGGCCTGACCTCGATTTTTGAATCATCGACATGAAGAGTGTCGATCAGATATTTGCGTATCCTTTGCGATACGACTCTGATACGATCGGCTCTATCGATATAAGATATGAGGAGATACTTGCGCAATTTGCGCAAAGCATTCTGGACATAATACGGACTGCTTATATCCTCATGTATCTGCAATTCGAGTCTGACACCAAATAGTTTTTTTAAATGCATACCAACTATGGCCGTGAATGAGTCCTGACATGTGATATCGGTTATGCCGCGCCGTGACACGATGAATCGTCCCAAACGTATCGCGTCGAATACGTAGAAAAGTCTTGATCTTGATTCCGTCGAGTATGCCCAACAATTGGGGGCGATTACATCGCATCTGGAACTGTCTCCAACCGCTCCATTTGCGGAATCCATAGATTTCGTATTGATAGCGTCAGCCGCTCCCGTCGCAGGCGGCGACAAGTGTCGACTTTGCGAAGCAAACGAAGACACTTCGTCGCGCCGAGGAGGGAGCGGCCCAGCATCGTCCGTAGGCAATGAAGAATCGGATACTTCATTACCGCCGGGTTTCTTCGCAAACACGACAATGTGTACTTCATCCCAATCGCGCGCATATTGCGCCTGACGCCACCGAACCGCGCTGTCCGGCTCAAAAATCTTGCGATCTATCGATATCATCAGCAATTTTCCTTTGGACATGTTATTTGCTCCGTTTGGAAACCTCGACTATCTCTTTTGCGATTTCCGACCATTCATGGATCCATGTAAATTTCGCCACCATATCCGCCTGCGCTTTGCGATTGGTCGGATCAGCCAGCCACAATATCTTATCCGCTATATCATTCCGGTCTTTTGGATTGACGAAAATCGCAATATCACTGACCCTCTCCTTTATACCCGTCTCTTCGGTCAGAATAAAAGGCGTACCGGCGCGTATCGCGTCAAATATCATATTTGGACTTATGTCACCGAGCGATACCAAGACAACCGCGTATGAATGGCGCATCTTCTCCACAAAACTGTCATATACAGCTTTACCCGTATCTAGCTCGATATCTTCCAGTCCCGAATGGATTGCGCGCTCCTTGGCGTCACCGAACGCATCCTTGAGCGTTTCTTCGTTTTTCCACTTGAGAACGCGCGTCCCCGCCACGAACGAACGATTATCCGGTTCAGTTTGCAAAAGACGCGCTCCGCAATAATTCTCGACAATAAAATTGTTTCTCGGATCCAGACCATAAGCTTTCTCGAATATTCTTCTCTGCCAATCGGTGCTGAAAATAAGAGCCCCGGCTTTGCGCAAAGCCCTGCCACCGAGCTTGTATATGAGCTTTTCTTTTATCGTCAGTTTGCCGAGTGACGTATCATAAAAATCTCTGAACAAGACCAAATCCCCGGTACGTTCGACGTATGTTTCCCATAAGAAATCTCCACCGGTTCGCAATATGTATTTCTTGCGCATAAGAGCGCAAGCACACATCGTCGGAACCGCCGCCGACCACGTATCCAAGACCAATATAAGGTCAGCATTCCATCCCTTCCGTATAACCTTCAGGAAATACAAAAAATGACGAACCAGAGGCGGAAACGCCCTTTCCCATCGATACGCCGCGACTTTGACATCGTTGACTTTGCGACCGTCGATCTCCTCATTTTTCCACGTCTCATACAGATTGCGCGCGTATTGTGCCGGCCCGCCAATATCAGGCGGATATATGCCTGTGGCAATCAAGATTTTCATATGGAAAGCATAGCATTCAGGCGCTGATGTCACAACACCTGACGCATATCTCGACTGATTTTCCCCCAATCATATTTTTCTTTCACCATATCTCTCGCATTCTCAACAATCTTTGATCGCAATTGCGCATCGCCTATAAGCGTTTTGACCGCATCAGCCAAGCTTTTTGGATCCTGAACAGCGCAGAACAATCCGGTCTCACGTTCTCTCAAGAAATCGACTATTCCTCCGACGGGTGTGGCAATGACAGGAATACCCGCCGCCATAGCTTCGACAAATGCACTGCCGAAACCTTCCGACAGTGACGGTCGCACAAAAATGTCGCAAGCTTGAAAATATTTTGGCAATTCATTGTGCGCTATTTCACCGAGGAATGTGACGCGATCAGCCACACCGATCTCTTTCGCTGTTTGTTTGAGTTTTTTCTCCAGAATGCCCGAACCGGCCACAACAAGCTTCACATTATTCGGCAAATACTTCATGGCCTGAATAATGTCAGCAACGCCATTCTTCGGAACCAAACGAGATGCGGTAATGAGTAATGTGTCATTGGGTCCGGCAAATAATTCTTTTCGGGGAACATTTCGGAGGTCGAGGCCAGCAGGCCGAGACCGAGAACTAGCCCCGAGCTCTGCAGAGCGAGAGGGCGTGTTCCGAGAAAAGAGATTATTTACCGGACCCGTATCTTCACATTCCGCAACCTCGGAGAATCTATTCTCGACAATCGGTCGTGAGAACATTTCGAAATCAACACCGTTTGGTATGACAGAGATCGGACATTTCGCACCCATTGCTTTCGCCCAATCAGCCAGATAATTTGATATTGCCTGAATATGATCCGCGCGCGTAAAAATCTTCTTGAACAATGGATATAACGGCAAAGCACGTCTTTTGATATATGCGATCGGATCACCGTCTTGCAATGTAAGGAGGAATTTTTTATTCGGATTCAGTATCTTGAATATGACAGCCGCAAACGAATTGTATGTCGCCATGACTGACCAGATGACGTCATAATTGTTCTGTTTGTCCAGCTTTTTCGCCTTGCGATACGCGGTAAATAACATCGCGTATTTATTGAGATGCAAATATAGCGGCAATTTGCCCTTTATCTTCCCCGCCCAACCGATCCGATATACATTGATATTGCCAACGCGTTCAAATGCAGGTAACGAACTATCCAGACGCAATGTGATCATATCGAATTGTATCTCGTCCGCCGGAATACGGTCCGTAATGTCTTTGATCGCCAATTCGGCACCCCCGACGAATCGTGGCAAATATACCAACGAAAACATAAGCACGCGTTTCATAAGATAAATATAGCAGTATTCGGACCGGTGTACTACTTGTCATCTACAGCCAGAACTTTGCGCAATACATCGGCTGGGACTTCCTTGGGCGCCGGATTGGTCTCGCTTACCGGTTTCTCTTGTTTTCTTTCTTGCTCATTTTCCCGAACCTTCCCCTGATCCTTCGGAGATGCCGAAGGCATTTGCTTTTGTGTACTCGCATCCGTTCTCTCATTCTGGCTTCTATTGATGATATTCTTCAGAGCTTCACGCAAACTATTTACATTTTCTTTTGTCGCCGTCTTCGTATCCTGCTTTGGTATTGTTGTCCTAAGTGTCGATAATGTCACAGGAATGGGCTTCGGTGCGGGCGCGGGTGATGAGACCGGAGCACGGTCACCTGTATGTTCCGGCTCCCGATGATCGAGCTCGACAACCCTGACATGATTATGTTCCGTATGAGTATTGGCATTATAATTCCTATTGCTTTGTGGCGTATGCATCGCCGGTGAAGGGTTGAACTGCTTCTTAACAAAAGTATTTTTCACCTGCACCGGACCACCTATCGGCGCCGGCTTTGGTGATGATTCGTGGAATTTGATGATTTCGGCCTCAACCATAATTCTCGGTCTGGCATAATGCGCGCGTGACGCTTCGACGATCTGTTGTACCGACGATACTTCCGGCTGTTTGATCGGCGGTAATGTCACGGCCGAGAATGGCGCCGACGTCAGACCGTCTATCATGAGCTTGAGATATATCTGAGTAAAGCCGAGATTGACCAAGTCTTCCACGGTAAATGTAGGCATGAATTCCTTTTCGAGGACTTCAGCGTCGGTTGCGCCGATGCGGAAGACGATCATTGTACCGACGTTACCGAAAACAGCCGCTCGCACTTGTTCATCCA
Source organism: Patescibacteria group bacterium (assembly GCA_023487965.1). Lineage (GTDB taxonomy): Bacteria > Patescibacteriota > Minisyncoccia > Phycocordibacterales > PALSA-1337 > C7867-002. The sequence continues at coordinate 1,349 of JAMDBV010000057.1, read as the reverse complement.
TCTGCTCGATATATTGATGCGCGATTGTCAGATTGAGTTTGTATTTGCGAGCTTCAGAGAGAATGTCAGCAAAAGAAGCATTGGCGAAATTCTGGAATTCGTCTACGTAGAGGTAAAAATTCGGCAAAGTTCGCAATATGCGCTCCGGCGTATCGGCGCGCGACATGGCAGAGAGGTATATTTTGGTCACGAGCATGCCTCCGAGCAATTTCATATTTTCATCGCCGATGCGACCCTTGGAAAGATTGATGATGACGATCTTGCGTGAATCCATCGCCTGCCGGAAATCAAAAGAGGATTGCGGCTGACCGATCATATTGCGGATGAGAGGATTGGCGGTGAACTGGCCGATCTTGTTTTGGATGGCAGGCACGGCGTCTTGGGCCATGCGTTCGGAATAGTTGGCGAATTCTTTTGTCCAGAATGATTTGACGCCCGGATCTTGGACTTTGGATATGACATCTTTCCTGAATTCTTTGTCGGAAAGCATGCGGTTCACACCGAGCAGAGTTGAACCGGGGTATTCGAGAAGTGCCAAAAGGGTATTGGTCAGGATGTATTCCATTCTGGCCGACCATGCATCGACCCAGATTTTCTTGAATGTGCTCATGAGGCCGGACACGACCAAGTGTCTTTTGTCGGTATCGACGCTTTCGAGAACGTTGAATGATATCGGATATTCCACGTCGAACGGTGCTATATATATGACGTCATTCACTCTCTCGGCTGGTACGTATTCGAGGAGGAGATCGGCCGTTTTGCCGTGAGGATCGATAAAGCACATACCTTCGCCGTTTTGAATATCCTGGACGGCCATATTTTCGAGCAGTGTTGACTTGCCCATGCCGGTCTTACCGATAACGTATACATGCTTTGTTCTGTCCTTGGCTTTGATGCCGAACTTCACCCGCTTATTGCGAGCGTCCGTCTCTGCGAAAAATGTTACGCGATTGTCATCCATTTGAGTAATATTATATAACAAACATGACAAACGAAACAGCGCGCCCTTCTCCAAGGGGCGCGCTGGAAACAAAAGAAGATGGCTTCAAGCCGATAGGCTCTGTAGAAGCCGAAAAGCCTCGTCGTAGGCATCGCGCGGTTCCGTCAGAATAACCTGTCCTCGGACACAAATCTGATACCTGAACCCGACGATTGTACTGTGCTTCACAGCATCCATTGCTTCCTCAGACAATGCCTGCGCAGCTCGACTACAACGGACGAACGCTTTTCTCTTTGGCATAACTGTACTCCACTAGTTGTTCTGCCCGCTCATCACCCCTTCAGTCTCCACGGCTGAAGTGTAGAAGGTAACGAGCGAACTCCGGATAAGTATATTAGCACATGGACAA